>NZ_JAGIOF010000005.1 GCF_017876535.1 Paeniglutamicibacter kerguelensis | reverse complement strand
CTGGGGGCGTTGCACTGGGCTGAAAAAGGGCAGAAAAAAAGCCAGACTGTGAATGTCTGGCCACCCATTTTTGGGCGTGAGGAGGTACCACTGAGCGTAACAGCTTTTTAGGTACACCGCATCTTACTTCTGAGGCTTTGACGGCCGGCGTTGCCGGCACGCTTGGATGATCTTAACGAGCCGATCAGCAGCCGGCCCTTTGGACAACACCGAGATGTAAACGAGCGGTGCAAAAACGAGAATGAGAGCAATGAGGACCAGCGCAGTTGCGCTCCCTCCAGCCGCAAGCAGCGACAGCAATGCCTCTGGGAATTCGGGTGGCACTAAGCCTCCTTAAACAGCGAAGTGAAGTTAAGTTAGACCATGCGCAGATAGGTAGCCGTCACTTGTCCAGGTAGATGGTTACCGAGGGCATAGGACACTTGTGGGACGCACTACCGTGTCGTCAGAAAAGAACATGCGTGCTTTTCGAAGGCATGAAAAAAGCCCAGGGCAGATGCTCTGGGCTTGAGTGTTTAACGAATGGGTTGGTTTTGTAGGACCTCTACAAAGGTGACACGCCGTTAAAAGGCGAAGCTACCCCACCTTTTTGGCCGAGCGGGGTAGCTTCGAAGTATCCAAATAACTTCATACCCAGCGTACCGCTTGCTTGGCCGCAATCGGTAGGCAACCGACAGGATGGCAGCCCTGCGGCGTGTCGAGTGCGACACAAGATCAAAGACGCCAAGGCATTTACACCGCCCCCTTACCGGGTTTGAGCCGGATCTATTGTCGAGCGTGAAAACAGGGCCCGTCACCGGATCGAGCAATCACCGGAATTGAAGGAGCGCCAAGGCCTACAGCGAACATTTAATTCGCCGGATTTTCACGCATATGCCGCCGCTGCGGAGTGAGTAACTTCCCCGCCGAGTATTGGGCCATTGGCCCCAACCGACTGACCGACCGACCGACCGGGTGTCAGCCTTTGAACTTGTCCTTGAACCCTCCATCCCCATGGAGCTACAAGGGCAAGCTCTGCCCTCCTTCCCCTCCCTTCCCTCCCGGGTGTCAGCTGTCGAGCGGTGCTCAAGTACTGGAGAAGCCGGACAGAGGGCAGACAGAGAAGTTCAGCCTGAGCGTAGCGAAGTCCTTTAGCAGGTGTCCTCACCTACTACGGTGCTGTCCTTCTCGTTCAAAACGGGACAGGAACCGATGCACTAATTTTTTCTTGCGCATCGAACCTACTCACAGCCAGGTACCTCAAACAGAGATGGCTACGCACTGATTAGGTCACCAAAGAACGCCCCCTAATCGCTTGTCTTCCTGAATTACGACTGAGGATTTCGGCTTCCTGGAGCACGAGAATCCGCGGTTATCGCAAAGATGCATGAGGTGTGGCGGACCTGCCGTGTAACCGTGGCACGTTGGCCGGTAACTGGGGCCGCCTTGCGGAGCAAGCTATAGCCTTAGGTGCCCTAAGTCGGCTTGGCCTGTTCGGCCGTCTGCGACGGAGCAAGCTATAGGTTTAGCTATGCTAAGTCCCGCGCTTGCTCAGACCCCAGTTCCTGGGGGCGTTGCACTGGGCTGAAAAAGGGCAGAAAAAAAGCCAGACTGTGAATGTCTGGCCACCCATTTTTGGGCGTGAGGAGGTACCACTGAGCGTAACAGCTTTTTAGGTACACCGCATCTTACTTCTGAGGCTTTGACGGCCGGCGTTGCCGGCACGCTTGGATGATCTTAACGAGCCGATCAGCAGCCGGCCCTTTGGACAACACCG
>NZ_JAGIOF010000004.1:300000-515524 GCF_017876535.1 Paeniglutamicibacter kerguelensis | reverse complement strand
CCTGGCTGCACCGGGCCGGTGTCGGTGGTGGGGGTTGTGGGGGATGGGGGCGCTTCCCAGTCGGGTGCGGGGTTCCTGCCGGGCCTCCGGTGGCCGGCCCCCGGCCCCCGCACGTTGCGGGGGGCCTTTTCCCTTTTAACCGCCCCGCCCCGCCCCGCCCCCGGCCCCCGCACGTTGCGGGGGCCTTTTCCCTTTAACGGGACCGCCGCCCGGGGGCCGGGGGGTCCTTCCCGGCCGGCGTCCCGTGCGGGCCGCACCGCCCCCGGCGCCTTTTCTCTTATCCACAAGCGCTGTGGATAACTAGCTAAGGATGCAAACAGTGGTTGGTTCACCGCTGGAGTAACGAAGAAAAATAGTCTCAAATTCTTGTTTCAGACGCGTAAAGTGAATCAGTGAGACCCCGGACATATCGCTCGAACCCCTACCTATGGGAATGAGCCCGCTCATGTGAAGAGGACAATGATGAACGCCAAATCTCTAGTTCCAGCCAATGAAGCAGAGACGTCGACAGTTCGTACGAGCCATCGGGACGAGAACGTGCGCCCCCAGGACGACCTATATCGTCATGCCAACGGTTCCTGGCTGAGCACTGCTCAGATCCCCGCGGATCAAGGCACCTATGGGTCCTTCATGGCCTTGCGCGATGACTCCGAGGCGGCGGTGCGCGCCATCATTGAAGCTGCGCAAGAGGAAACCCTTCAGAACGCCGGGGAAATCGACGGGCGCAAAGAGCGTATTGCCAATATCTACACGAGCTTCATGGACGAGGCGCGAATCGAAGCAAACGGTGTCGAGCCGATCCGTGCGGATGTCTCAGCAATCTATGAGACCACCAACATCGAGGAACTCATACGTCTGAGTGGCTCGTTTTATCGACGCGGAGTATCAGGGTTCATCCAGGCTGGCGCGAGCTCGGATGCAGGCGCCCCTGAGCGTAACCTGCTGACCTTCACACAGGGCGGCCTCGGATTGCCCGACGAGTCGTACTACCGCGAGGAGCAGTTTGCCGAACTTCGTGGAGAATATCAGGAGCACCTCGCCCGTTTGATGGCATTGGGTGAGCTGAAGGACACCGAAGCGGCAGCCCAAGCCGTCATCGACTTGGAAACCAAGCTTGCTTCGCACCACTGGGACCGCGTGAAATGCCGGGATGCACAAGCCCGATACAACTTGATGAGCAACAAGCAGCTGCTTGAACTCGTTCCTTCCCTCGAGCTTTGGCTGCAGGGCGCTGGCATCGCCGAGAAGTACTACAACGAGGTCGATGTGTGGCAACCCAGCTACCTCAGCGGCCTTGAAGAAATCTTGCGCGATGCTCCATTGGAATCCTGGCAGCACTGGCTTGCCGTCCAACTGATTCGCTCAAATGCGCCATACCTGTCGAGCGCTTTCGTCAACGAGAACTTCTCCTTCTATTCGGCAAAGCTGTCCGGTGTACAGGAGCTGCGTGAGCGTTGGAAGCGCGGTGTTGCCTTTACTGAAGGATCTGTTGGCGAAGATATTGGTCAGCTGTACGTGGCAGAGCACTTCCCGCAGCGCAGCAAGGACAAGATGGAGGCATTGGTCGCCAAGCTGATTGACGCTTATAGGATTTCCATTGCCAACCTTGAATGGATGAGCCCTGAAACCAAGGAGAAGGCCCTCGAGAAACTCTCGATGTTCCGCTCCAAGATCGGCTACCCCAATGAATGGATCGACTATTCCTCGATTGCCGCGGTTGCAGATGACGTTATTTCCAACGTTGCTGCCTCTAACGAATTCGAGTTCCTGCGCGAGCTGAAGAAGATCGATGACGGAGTCAATCGCGAACTTTGGTTCATGTACCCGCAGACCGTCAATGCCTACTACCACCCGCTGCTCAACGAGATCGCATTCCCTGCAGCCATCTTGCGCTTCCCTTTCTTTGACGCAGATCGAGACGCCGCAGCGAACTACGGGGCAATCGGCGCCGTAATTGGCCACGAGATCGGTCACGGCTTTGACGACCAAGGGTCCCAATTCGACGGGACCGGTGAACTGAAGAATTGGTGGACCGACGAGGACCGTGCGGCCTTCGACGCACTGACCGGAAAGCTTGTCGAGCAATATGATGCGCTTGTGCCGCCAGAAGCGCCCGAGCACCACGTCAATGGCAAACTGACCCTGGGCGAAAACATCGGCGATCTTGGCGGACTGGGCATCGCCTACACCGCTTACAAGATGGATCTTGCAGCAAACGGCGTGGAACTTGATGAGGTTGTCGACGGGCTCACTGGCGATCAGCGGTTCTTCTACTCTTGGGCTGAATGCTGGCGTACCTTGATGCGTCCGGAAACCATGGTCACTCGAATTACTACTGATCCGCATTCGCCGGGCGAGTTCCGCTGCAACCAGGTTCCGAAGAACATGGACGCCTTCCATGAGGCATTCGGAACCAAGCCTGGTGACGGAATGTGGCTGGATCCGGAAGACCGCGTAAAGATCTGGTAATTGGCTGGCACCATTCACAACAGAATATTTGTGGACAACGATGATTCCTTCGTTCCAAGGAGAACCTTCCTTGGAACGAAGGAATCATTCATTTCTTTCCATCCCAAAAAAGAGGCTCCGATTTCAACGAGGTGTACTTTAAAGCAGCCGGCAAAGAGTCGTGTTTTCCTCTTGGTGTGTT
Organism: Paeniglutamicibacter kerguelensis; assembly: GCF_017876535.1. Classification (NCBI taxonomy): domain Bacteria; kingdom Bacillati; phylum Actinomycetota; class Actinomycetes; order Micrococcales; family Micrococcaceae; genus Paeniglutamicibacter; species Paeniglutamicibacter kerguelensis. The sequence goes on along the minus strand of NZ_JAGIOF010000004.1, from coordinate 512,874 downwards.
GATGGGGTCCTGCGCTTTGCGCTGATCTGGGTATTGCCATACGGGCTTACGACAAGAGCGCCCCGTCGCCCGTTGCCGGAATGTATTCTTCCAGGCTCCCTAGTTTCCTGGAGAGGGTTGTCAACAGGCGTTGTGGTGTCGCTGGACACCTCGCAGCCCACACTCAGCAAATGCAACGTAGAATTAACGATTGTGACTGCCGAAAAAACTTCCCCTGTAGCTAACACCACCGACACCAACGACCAGCGTCAAGTGCGCCTGGATAAGCGCGCCGCATTGTTGGCACGCGGCGAAGAAGCATACCCGGTGGGAGTCGCACGCACTCACTCGCTTCAAGAAGTCCGCGCGCTGTTCCCGGAACTTGAACCAGACACCGCCACCGGCGTCCAGGTAGGCATCGTCGGGCGTATCGTCTTCATGCGAAACACCGGAAAGCTCTGCTTCGCCACTTTGCAGGAAGGCGGTCCGGAAGGCTCCGGAACCCGCCTCCAAGCCATGCTTTCCCTGGCCAACGTAGGCGAAGAAAAACTAGCCGACTGGAAGTCGCTGGTCGATCTCGGTGACCATGTCTTGATCACCGGTGAAGTGATTTCTTCGCGCCGTGGCGAGCTTTCGGTCATGGCCACGGATTGGCAGATGGCTTCCAAGGCCCTGCGTCCGTTGCCGGTCCTGCACGCGGAGCTTAGCGAGGAAACCCGCGTACGTCAGCGCTACGCCGACCTCATTGTCCGTGATGAAGCCCGCCAAATGGTTTACAAGCGCGCCGCAATCACCCGCGCGGTCCGCGATACCTTGCACTCGCATAGCTACGTTGAAGTTGAAACCCCGATGCTTCAGCTAATTCATGGCGGCGCTTCTGCCCGTCCGTTCGAGACGCACCTGAACGCTTTTGACCAGCACATGACGCTGCGTATCGCGACCGAGCTTTACCTCAAGCGCGCAGTGGTTGGCGGAATCGACCGTGTCTTCGAATTGGGACGCATCTTCCGCAACGAGGGCGTGGACTCCACCCACTCGCCGGAATTCACCACGTTGGAATGCTACGAAGCGTACGCAGATCAGTTCGTAATGGCTGATCGCATCAAGGAAATCATCCTTAACGCGGCCGATGCCATCGGTGCCGGCCGCGTTCTCGAAACGTCCAAGGGAACTGTAAACCTTGACGGTGAATGGGCATGGCTTGGCGTCTACCCGGGCCTCTCTGAAGCGGTGGGCCAGGAAATTACTCCTGATACCGATGCTGAAACCCTGCGCGCAATCGCAGAGAAGCATGAAGTAAAGGTCAACCCTAAATGGGGATCCGAAAAAATTGTCATTGAATTGTTCGGTGAAATTGTTGAGCCGACTTTGATTAATCCGACTTTCGTCTACGATTACCCGCCCGCAGCACAGCCGCTGGCGCGCCCCCACCGTAGCAAGCCGGGTGTCATTGAAGCCTGGGACTTGGTCATAGGCGGCATGGAACGCGGCACTGCCTTCTCGGAGCTTATCGACCCGGTGGTTCAGCGCGAACGCCTGACCCAGCAGTCGCGTATGGCCGCGGATGGCGATGACGAAGCCATGCAGTTGGACGAAGACTTCCTCCGAGCCCTTGAATATGGGGCCCCGCCCATGGGTGGCATTGGATTGGGTATTGATCGACTGGTCATGCTCTTTGCCGACACCGGAATTCGCGAAACCATTCTATTCCCCTTGCTCAAGCCGGAGGCCTAAAATGCCTTATATCGAGGCACTGCTCCCCACGGTAGTTGTGGCGCTGATTTTTTGGTTTGTTATTCGAGCCGTATCAAATGTCGATCGCACTGAACGCTTGGCTGAAGCTGAAGTCGACGAACAAATGAAATCGAACTTAGGTGAAACAGGCAAAAATAGTTCTCAGTCTGAGAATTAGCTGAATGCCATAATTTCTACTTGTTAGATGATGCTTACTTGTGTTTATGATAAGGGTGAGCGCATGGATTGAAACCGTTATTAGGTTCATGCGTATTCCCATCAACACAAGGAGTAGCTAATGGCACGTCAGGTTCAGATTGCATTGATTGACGATATTGACGGTTCTGAGGCAAGCGAATCCATCGTTTTTGGCATTGGTGGGCAACACTATGAAATTGATCTAAACGAAGCGAATGCTGAAGCATTCCGCGAAGCCTTGAAGCCGTACATCAAGGTTGCGCGTGCATCGAAGCAGTTCACTCCCAAGGAAGCCCCGGCCATTCGTGCCTGGGCCAAGGAGAACAACGTTAAGGTCAACGCCCGTGGTCGTCTGCAGGCAGATGTAATTGCCGCTTACCATGCTGCGATGGCTAAGAAGTCTCGTTCGAAGTCGAAGTAGTCATGCCCGGAGGACTGCCACGTTGCTATTAGTGGGAGCCCGATTGGGGAAATGATTGTCCGCGGGGGATTGGGTCCGAACAGGCCCGATCCCCTTGCGCGTTTAATGCTTATGGAAAACGCCGAGGGTGAACAAGGTTATCCCTTGGGCGAACATTTCACACGAGCGGGAAATTGATGCGTAGCATCGAAATACGTGTTAGCTAGGAGTGTGCCGCATGTTTGAGAGATTTACCGACCGTGCCCGTCGCGTTGTCGTGCTTGCCCAAGAAGAGGCGCGCATGCTCAACCACAACTACATCGGAACCGAGCACGTTTTGCTCGGCCTCATCCATGAGGGCGAGGGAGTCGCGGCCAAAGCCCTTGAGTCGCTGAATATCTCGCTTGGTGCAGTCCGCGAGCAGGTTCAAGAGATTATCGGACAGGGCCAGCAGGCTCCTTCCGGTCACATCCCCTTCACCCCGCGCGCCAAGAAGGTCCTGGAACTTTCCCTGCGTGAAGCCTTGCAGCTGGGCCACAACTACATCGGAACCGAGCACATCCTGCTCGGCCTGATTCGCGAAGGCGAGGGCGTCGCCGCCCAGGTCCTCGTGAAGCTCGGTGCAGACCTGTCCCGCGTACGCCAGCAGGTCATCCAGCTGCTCTCCGGATACCAGGGCGGCAAGGAAACCGCAGGTGCCGGCGTAAGCTCCGGTGGCCAGAGCGAAGGCACCCCGGCCGGTTCCGCGGTGCTGGACCAGTTCGGCCGGAACCTCACCGCTGCCGCCCGTGAAGGCAAGCTGGACCCGGTCATCGGGCGCGAGTTCGAGATGGAACGCGTCATGCAGGTCCTCTCCCGCCGCACCAAGAACAACCCGGTGCTCATCGGCGAACCCGGTGTGGGCAAGACCGCTGTCGTGGAGGGCCTGGCCCAGTCGATCGTGCGTGGCGATGTCCCCGAAACGATCAAGGACAAGCAGCTCTACACGCTGGACCTTGGTTCGTTGGTTGCCGGCTCCCGCTACCGCGGCGACTTTGAGGAACGCCTGAAGAAGGTCCTCAAGGAAATCCGCACCCGCGGTGACATCATCCTGTTCATCGACGAGATCCACACCTTGGTTGGTGCCGGTGCCGCCGAGGGCGCAATCGATGCAGCATCGATCCTCAAGCCCATGCTGGCCCGTGGCGAACTGCAGACCATCGGTGCCACCACGCTGGACGAGTACCGCAAGCACATCGAAAAGGACGCAGCGCTCGAGCGACGCTTCCAGCCAATCCAGGTCAAGGAACCCTCCGTGGAGCACACCACGCAGATCCTGCGCGGCCTGCGAGACCGCTACGAGGCGCACCACCGCGTCTCGATCACCGATGGCGCCTTGGTTGCAGCTGCCCAGCTGGCCCACCGCTACATTTCCGATCGCTTCCTGCCTGACAAGGCGATCGACCTGATCGACGAAGCCGGTGCGCGCCTGCGTATCCGCCGTATGACCGCCCCTCCGGCTCTGAAGATGATGGACGAGGAAATCTCCACCGTTCGACTGGAGAAGGAAGCGGCGATCGACGCCCAGGACTTCGAGGGTGCTGCAGCCTTGCGTGACAAGGAAGGCAAGCTCCAGGAGGCCCGCGCCGAGAAGGAAAAGGCCTGGAAGAACGGTGAACTCGATGAGATCGCCGAGGTCGACGCCGAACTCATTGCCGAGGTCCTTGCCAACTCCACCGGCATCCCGGTCATCAAGCTGACCGAGGAAGAGTCCACGCGACTGCTGAACATGGAAGACGAGCTGCACAAGCGGGTCATCGGCCAGGACCAGGCAATCAAGGCCATCAGCCAGGCCATCCGCCGAACCCGTGCCGGCCTGAAGGATCCGAACCGCCCCGGCGGCTCGTTCATCTTCGCCGGCCCGACGGGCGTCGGCAAGACCGAGCTGGCCAAGGCCCTCGCAGAATTCCTCTTCGGTGAGGAAGATGCGCTGATCACCTTGGACATGTCCGAATACTCGGAGAAGCACACGGTTTCGCGCCTCTTCGGTGCCCCCCCGGGATACGTCGGTTATGAAGAAGGCGGCCAGCTCACCGAGAAGGTCCGCCGTCGTCCGTTCTCCGTAGTGCTGTTCGACGAGGTCGAGAAGGCACACGCCGACCTGTTCAACTCGTTGCTGCAGATCCTGGAAGACGGTCGCCTGACCGACAGCCAGGGCCGCGTGGTCGACTTCAAGAACACCGTGATCATCATGACCACGAACCTCGGCACCCGGGACATCTCCAAGGGTGTGATGACCGGCTTCCAGTCGGCCACCGACACCCGCACCGGTTACAACCGCATGCAGGCCAAGGTGCAGGAAGAACTGCGCCAGCACTTCCGCCCCGAGTTCCTGAACCGTGTTGACGACGTTGTGGTCTTCCCGCAGCTGACCCAGGACGAGATCGTGGAAATCGTGGACCTGTTCCTCGCCCGCCTGCAGAAGCGTCTGGTCGACCGCAAGATGACCATCGAGCTTTCCCCGGCCGCCCGCGTGTTGCTGGCAACCCGCGGCTACGACCCGTCGATGGGTGCCCGCCCGTTGCGCCGCGTCATGCAGCGCGACATCGAGGACCAGCTCTCGGAGAAGATCCTCTTTGGGGAACTGAGGGCCGGCCAGCACATCAAGGTCGACGTCGAGGGCGAAGGCGACGACGCGACCTTCACCTTCCATGGTGAGGGTGGCACTCCGCAGCTCGAAGGCGAATCGGCTCCGGTCGCCATCGAGGGCTAACCGCCAAACGAACCACCAACTAGAAGCCCGCAATCCAGACATATGGATTGCGGGCTTCTTGGCGTCCCGGGGGCTACATAAAACGCGGGACCCGGGCCCGGTGGGCATAGGATAAAAACATGACTTCCTTTACCGTCAGGCGCGCCCGTACCAGCGATGTGAAAAGCATCCGTGCACTAGTCAAGCCGCTGGCCAACGACAGGGTGCTGCTGGAAAAGGAAGCTGTTGCCTACTATGAAAACCTGCAGGAATTCTTCGTCGCCGAGGATGAAGCCGGAGCCGTCATCGGTTGCGGCGGCCTGCACGTCATGTGGGAGGACATCGCTGAGGTGCGGACGCTGGCCACCGATGGTGCGTGGCGTGGCAAGGGGGTTGGCCACCAGATCCTGGACCGCCTGCTGGCCGAGGCTCGGGAGCTTGGCGTCGCACGGGTGTTCTGCCTGACGTTCGAGGTCGACTTCTTCTTGCGGCACGGCTTCAGCGTGATGGAAGAGCAAAGTGCCGTCGACCCGGAGGTCTACTCCGAACTGCTGCGTTCCACCGATGAGGGCGTGGCTGAGTTCCTGGATCTGGCGCGGGTTAAGCCCAATACGCTGGGCAACACCCGGATGATCGTCCGCTTCTAACTTGCCGACCCGGGCTGCTCTCAGAAGCCGGACCGCGCCTGGGCGCAGATTCCCAACAGCATTGCCGCGGGCCCTTCCGACGGGGCTGGTCCCCTCCAGATGGCCTGCAGGTTGCGCACCAGGTTTCCCTCGTGCAGGGGCACCTGGATGAAGCTGCCCATGCGCAGGGAGCCTTCCACGGCCAAACGGCTCAGCACCGCCGGTCCCATGCCGGCAGAGACCGATTGGCAGATTGCGGAGTTGCTGTTGAACTCCACGATCGGCGTTGCCCTGGCCGCGCCGACGCGCTCGTCGAGGAAGGCCCTGGTTCCCGATCCGGCTTCCCGTTCCACCAGGTGGGTTGCCGCCAATTCCCGCAGGGTGACGGGTTCCCGGCGCGTGGCCCAGGGGTGGCCGGGAGGGGCGATGAGCACGAGCTCGTCGGTCCACACCGTCGTGGAGGACAGCTGCGGGGGCACATCAGGGGTCTCGACGAACCCGAGTGCAACGTCGCGGTTGTTTACGGCGGCGATGACCTCGCGGGAATTCATCACCCGCAGCTTGGTCTTGATGCGCGGATCGACCTCATGCAGGCGGCCGATCCACGTCGGCGCCAGGTGCTCGGCGACCGTCATGCTGGCCGCGAAGGTGAACTCCCTGTCCGCCGGGGCGGCCAGGGCCTGCGCGCCGGTCCACAGGGTGTTCAGGCTCTGGAGCGCCTCGCGCGCCCATTCGACGACCAGCGTGCCCTCCTGGGTGAGCTTCGAGCCGGTGGTCGCACGGGAAAGCAGCGGGAATCCGAGGCGCCGCTCCAGGGTCTTCACGGCCCGCGTCGCGTTGGATTGGGCCATGCCCACGGAGCGTGCGCCGGCGCTGAGGCTGCCGTGGTCGGCGATGCCGACCAGCAGGGCGAGCGAAGACATTTGTATCCAGTGTTCTATGCCGGGCATTCGTCCCGCAGCGCTATCCATATCAACATCATATGTCCGTGATGGCCAGCCTGTGCCTACCTGTGACGGCCCGGGCGTGAAAACGTCGTAGTATGCGAAAAGAAGACATATCACTCGAATCCCGGAGGAGCATTCCGGCGCCGAAAGCCGTGGAGCCGACCCCGGCACCGGGCCCCGATTCGGGGTTTCGCCGCCTGCTGCCGGGCCTGGTGGCCTGCATCATCGGCGGGGCGATCGCACTGGCGGCCGCCAAGCTGCTGCCCGGGGCCAGCCCGCTGCTGATTGCCATCCTGCTCGGCGCGATATGGCGCAACACTATGAATGTCCCCGCGATCCTGATGCCCGGGGTGACGGTGTCCTCCAAGAAGCTGCTGCGCACCGGCATCGTGCTGCTGGGGCTGCAGCTTTCGCTCTCCCAGATCCTCGGCCTCGGCCCGGGGGTGCTGCTGGTGGTGTTGTTCAGCGTCGGCGTGACCTTTGGCGCCTCGCTGGTCATCGGCAAGTGGCTGGGCATCGAACTGCCGCAGCGCCTGCTGATCGCCGCCGGCTTCTCCATCTGCGGCGCGGCGGCCGTGGCTGCCACCGAAGGCGCGACCAAGGCCAAGCAGGACCAGGTGGCCACGGCCATCGGCCTGGTGGTGCTCTTCGGCACCCTGATGATCCCGATCGTCCCCGCGCTCGGCGCTCTCATGGGCATGAACGAGGAGGCCATCGGCATGTTCATCGGAGCCTCCACCCACGAGGTGGCCCAGGTGGTCGCCGCCGGCGGCGCGGTCAGCTCAAGCGCCCTGGCCGTGGCCGTGACGGTCAAGCTGGCCCGCGTGGTCACCCTGGCCCCGATCGTGGCCGGCGTGAGCATCTACATGCGCAAGAAGCATGACGTGACGGATGCCAAGAAGCCGCCGCTCGTGCCACTGTTCGTCCTCGGATTCATTGCCATGATGCTGCTGCGCACCACCGGCGTGGTGCCGGAGGGGCTGCTGGATGCCGCCAAGGTGGCCCAGACCTTCCTGCTGGCCGCCGCCATGTTCGGGCTCGGACTCGGCGTCCACATCAAGGGCCTGATGCGTTCGGGCAGCCGCTCGCTGGTGCTCGCAGCCCTGGCAACGCTGGTGATCCTGGTGGTTGCGGCCGCCGGAACGATGCTCTTCCCGCCGTTGTCCTAGCCGGGGCGGCTGCCGGCAGCTGCCTCCACCAGATCCAAGGCCTGGATACAAATCCCGGCACGCACCCCCGAAGCGGGGCGCGTGCCGGGATTTTGCGTTACCCGGGAAACCCGGCCGGGATGACGGAGCGTTCGCCGCCCCGCCCCGCCGCGACCGGGCGGAGACCATGCCTGTGGGCCCGGAGTCGCCTGAGGCGAGCGTGGGGCTTGTAGCCAGCGGTGTGGCCGCCCGGCGGGCCCCTGGGCCAGAACCGCCCCGCAATGCCCTGCCCGCGGGCGCCGGGACAGGCGATTCGCCCCCCCCAGCGCCGGCCAAGGCGCCGGAAGCCCACTGGGTGCGGCACGCCTCATGCCGAATGCCTCGTGCAGGGCGCAGGGGCCGAGTGCCTCGTGCACCCATGCCGCGCCCCGGAGCATGAGGGGCATGGGCGGACGTCTCACGGCACGCAAAAAACCGCCGGCCCAAACCCCGTGAGGGGTGCGGGCCGGCGGCCTGAGATGGAAGCGGGGATCAGCGGCGGATCGAGCCGCCGTCGACGACCAGCGTCTGTCCGGTGACAAACCCTGCGCCCTCCGAGAGGAAGAAGCGGGTCGGCCCCACGTAGTCCTCGACCACCGAGGCGCGCTTGATGGCGCGGGTCTCGATATTCTTGGCCTCGCCACCGGCGAGCTTGGCGGCCAGCGGCGTCATGACCAGCCCGGGGGCGATCACGTTGACGGTGATGTTGCGTTCGCCCATCTCCACGGCGAAGCTACGGGCAAAACCGATGATGCCGGCCTTGGACGCGGCGTAGGCGGCAGTGCCACCCGGAGCCTTGAACACGGTGCCCGAGGAGTACAGCACGATGCGTCCGCCGTCCTCCACCAGGTCGGCGGTTCCCTGGATGAAGTTCAGCGTGCCGTGCAGGTTCAGCAGCAGCGCGCGCTCCCAGTCGGCCTTGGAGGTATCCAGGAACTTGCCGAACAGGCCAACACCGGCACAGTGGATCAGCGAGTGGACGCTGGTGCGGCCCTGTGCAGCCAGCGACTCGCGCACGGCCTCCGGTGCGTTTCCGGCGACGTCGCCCGCTACGTAGTTGACCCCGTCCAGCGGGTTGCTCGGCAGGGAGCGGGAGACCGAGGTGACATCCCAGTCATTGCGCAGGTCATTGACCAGGCCCTCGCCGATTCCCGAGGAACCGCCCGAAATAACCAGTGCCGGCGCGCTCATGCGTTGTCACCCTTCGTGATCTCTGCCAGGAACCCATTGATGAGTTCCCAGGTCTGCGTTGGCTGGCTGATGTTCGGGCTGTGCTTGGAATCCATGACCTCGGCCTTGGCCTGCGGCAGGAATTCCTGCAGCTTGGCGCTCCAGCCGCTTTCGAACAGGGTGTCGTCCTTGCCCTCGATCAGCAGGGCCGGGGTGGTGACCCCTGCCAGGTTGCCCGGGTACGGGTCCGCCGGACGCTGGACCGCCATGGCCCCGGGCACCGCGGTGTGCGGGGCCTTCATGGACGCGAAGTGCCCCGGTGCGACAGCCCACCGCATGCGGGCCTCGAGCTGGGCGTCCTTGTTGTCGAAGGGCTCGCACAGGTAGCCGACGATTTCTTCCATGCGCTCGGGAGTGCCGTCGAAGTCGCCGATCTTGGCCAGGTCGGCCCCCCGCCAGGCACCGCCGGTGCCGGCGATGGTGGTCACCGAGGCGATCCGCTCGCGCAGCGCCGGGTTTGTCAGTGCGCGCAGGGTCAGCGAACCGCCGAAGGAGTTGCCGACCAGGTGCACCGGTTCGGTGATTCCCAGGTGGTCCAGCAGCGAGAACAGGTGGGTCAGGCGGAATGCGAAGGGCGAGACGTCCAACCGGATCGACTTGGCTGACCCGCCGTAGCCGAGCAGGTCCGGTGCGATCACACGGAACTTCTCGGCGGCCAGCGGCAGCATGTCACCCCAGGTCACATCCGAAGCGCCACCCCAGGCGCCGTCGTGCAGGAACACAACGACGGGAACCCCGTCGGTCGGGCCGCCGGACAGGTAGCGGGTTTCAAGGTTGGCGACGACGTCGGTCGTCTCGGTGATCAGGGGTGTCTCGGTGAGCAAGGTGGCCTCCGTTGAAGTGGATCGAATGGTGGAAGTCATGGCGGGATTAGCCGAGCTTGTAGTCTTCGGTGCGGACCTGGGTGGTGCGCTCGAAGTAGTTGCGGGCCGGCAACGGCCACATGATGGTGGAGCGGCCCTCGGCGTTCATGTACCAGGAGTGGGTCTTGGACCAGCCCCAGGTGCGCTTGGCGCTTTCGGCCACGATTTCCTTGTCGTACTCGGCGAATACGTCGTCGCGCAGGTTCATCGACTTGTAGCCGCCGGTCGCCAGGGTCTTGATCGCATCGATCATGTAGACGGCCTGGCACTCCAGGAAGAACACCAGGTTGCCGTGGATGACGGTGTTGGTGTTCGGCCCGTACATGCAGAAGAAGTTCGGGAAGCCCGGAAGTGTGGAGCCCAGGTAAGCGCTGGCGTCGATGCCCCAGGTCTCGTGCAGGTCCTTGCCGCCGATGCCCGCAACGGACATGGGAAGCAGGAAGTCGGAGGCCTTGAAGCCGGTGCCCAGCAAGATCACGTCGGCCTCGATGTGCTCGTCGCCGAGCCACACGCCGGTCTCGTCGATGCGGTTCACGCCCTGCGACACCAGGCGCACGTTCTCGCGCTTGAGGGTCTTGACCCAGGTGCCGTCGTCGCAGATGATGCGCTTGGCGGCCGGCGGGTAGTTCGGGATGATCTGCTTGGCCAGCTCGGCGTCGTCGCCCGCCTGCTCCAGCAGGTACTCGGTGAGCTCCTTGCGCAGCGCCTCGTTGGCCGCGGAGACCGATACCTCGGTCGGCGGGAAGCTCGGATCGACGGTGGCGGCCGGCAGGTTGCCGACGACGCGGGGCAGGAAGATCGAGAAGCGGTAGTAGGCGCGGTACTGGTTCAGGTTGTTCAGCAGCCAGCGCTCGCCGTCCGCGATCTCCTGGCGGAGCACCGGGGTGGAACGCAGCCACGGGGCGCTGCGCTGGAAGATGGTGACCTGTTCGGCGACCTTCGCCACTGCCGGCGCGAATTGCAGGGCGCTGGCGCCGGTGCCGACGACGACGACCTTCTTGCCGGTGAAGTCGATGCTGTGGTCCCACTGCGCGGAGTGCACGATGGGGCCCTTGAAGGAGTCGATGCCTTCCAAGTTCGGGATCGAGGGGCGGTTGAGCTGGCCCACGGCACTGACCACGACCGTGGCTTCGATGGTTTCCCCGACGCCCTGCGCGGTCTTGGTTTCCAGCGTCCAGCTGTTGGTGTCCTCGTTCCAGCGGGTTGCGGTGACCTCGGTGCCGTAGACCATGTGCTCGAGCAGCCCGTTGTCGGCGGCGAACTGGTGCAGGTAGCCGTGGATCTTGTCCTGGCGCCCGAAGTGCGTCTCCCAGTCGTGCTGGGTGAAGGAGTAGGTGTAGATGTGGCTGCGCACGTCTGTGCGGCAGTCGGGGTAGGTGTTTTCCCACCAGGTGCCGCCGACGTCGTGGCTCTTCTCGATGATCTTGAACGGCACGCCCGCCTGCTTCAGGCGCAGGCCGGCGAGCAGTCCGGAGAACCCGGCGCCGATGACGACGGCGTTCAGGGCGGTGTCCGGGGCAATCTCGTCGAGCTTCCACTCGGGCTGGCGCGGGTCGGTGTTGTTCGGGATGAACGCGACCTCGGACATGGCCAGGGCGTCCTCGACGGGCGCGCCCATCAGCCAGGTGCTCATGGCCAGGCGGAGTTCCTCGCTGGGTACGGAGTCCCAGGTGTTCTGGGTCGGCAGGAACGGTGCCAGCAGCTCGAAGCAGCGGGCGCGCGCCGCCGCCTCGGTTTCCGCATCCAGGCCGCTGCTCGGCAGGGCCCGGAGGTTCGGGCGCCAGTCGTCGCGCAGCACGCTGGCGTCGCCGGTGACGTGGGCTGTCAGCATGATCAGCGCGGGGACCTGGGCCGACTCAAGGTGGGCGGCAAGTTCTTCTTCGCTGACCTGCGTCGTGGTGCGATCCAGGGTCTTGTTCATTTCTTCTCCGTAAGGCAGTTATAAAGGGTGCGGCGGGCTCGAAGGCCCGTTAGCGTGTCCAGCAATCAAGGCTGTCGAGGAAGGGCCGCACGGTTACGGCGACCTCCTGGGGGTTCTCGAAGGCGACGAGGTGTCCGCCCTTGGCGAAGAGCAGCTCTGCGCCGGCGATCGAGGCGGCAAGCTGCTCGACGACCGGGCGGGGGATGCTTCGGTCGTCGTCGCCGCCGACGACGAGGGTTGGCGGCGGCGAGTCCAGCTGGAAGTCGCCGACCAGGGTCATGGCCTCGAAGTACTCGGCGATCGTGTTGCCGCCGGCCCCGAGGAACTGTGCGCGGGCCTGCTGGACCATGGGGTTGGATGCATCGGTCGAGTTCTCGCCGAACCAGCGGTGCATGGTCACGTCTTCGACGTCCTCGAGCCCGTTCGGGACCCGGACCTCGGCTGCTCGGGCCAAGGTGCCGCGGGCTGCCGCCTCGTCGTAAGCGCCCCGCGTTGCCATCAGGATCTGTGCGTCGACGCGCTCGGGGAAGCTACCGGTGAGGGCCTGGGCGACCATGCCGCCCAGCGAGATTCCCAGGGTGACCGAGCTCTCGACATTTTCAGCGTCCCACATGGCGGCGATGTCGCGGGCAACGAGGCCCAGTGTGGGGGCGGTTTCACCGCGCGCGGTTTCCCCGTGGCCGCGGAAGTCCGGCGCGAGCAGTCGGTATTCTTCACCGAGCGCCTCGGCCAGGGGTTCGTACCAGGACCCGTCCAGCGCCAGCGAGTGCAGGACGGTGATCAGGCGCGGGCCTTGGCCGTACTGGCGGTAGGCGACGGTGGCGCCCTCGGCGCCGGCAACTTTTTGCAGGGTCTTAGCCATTCTTGCTCTCCTCCCGGATGCGCTGTTCGGCGAGATCGACTTCGCTGCGAAGCCGATCGGACATGTCGTGGAAATAGGACTTGAAGAGGTCGGAATCCCGGCGCATTTCCTGGCGTCGCGGGCGCTCGAGCTCGATCTTCATGTCGACGACCATGCGCCCTGGGCGGCTGGCCATCAGAATCACACGGTCGCTCAGCAGGATGGCTTCCTCCAAATCGTGTGTCACGAAGATGACGGTGGGACGCTCGGCCTCCCACAGGCCGGTGAACTCCTCCTGCTGGATCGCACGGGTCTGTGCGTCGAGGGCCGCGAACGGTTCGTCCATCAGCAAGACCTTGGGGTTCTGCACCAGAGTGCGTGCGATGGCCACGCGCTGGCGCATGCCCTGCGAGAGGTGCAGGACGTCGGAATCGGCAAACTCGTGCAGGCGGACCTTGCGCAACCATTCCTCGGCGCGCACACGGCGCTCTTCCTTGGGCACCCCGCGGATCTCCATGCCGAGTTCCACGTTGCTGCGGACACGGCGCCAGGGGAGTAGTGCGTCGCGGGCGAAGAGGAAGGCGGCGTCGTTGCTTCCGGGACGCACCGGCTTGCCGTCGATCAGGACCTTGCCCGCGCGTGGCTTCAGGAGGTTGCCGACCATGCCAAGGGCCGTCGTCTTGCCGCAGCCGGACGGGCCGACAATGCTGACGAACTCCGAAGGCTCGATGCGGAGATTGAAGTTGTCCAACACCCGCACCGGCCGATCGCCATGGAGGAAGCTGTGGTTCACGTTCTCGAACTCGACCGAGACCCCGCTGGCTGTGGACGGCTTGGCCGTCGATTCCGTTGCAAGAGTGTCGCTATCGCCGTTTGAGCGGAGGGTTGTATTGGGCATTGTCGCTCCAGTCATTAGTTTGCGGGGCCGACCCGTTTGGCAGTCTGCTGTGGTTCACGATTGCTGAGCCGGCACCGTCATTGGTCACGCTGGAACAGCCTTGAACAAGAGGAAACCGGGGTGGTTTGAGTTGTGGTGCACGTCACCAACCTGTCCATGAATCGTTGAACACCTTGGCGACAGAGTCAAGAAAAAGTCGGCCGATCCGGGGCTATCGCCTCGATAGCGATTAGTTCATTGCCCCCGGGCCCGAATGGAAGGAAGCTTTCTCAAAACGCACCATTGCCATGAGGGCCCGCCGTGCGTGAGTCAGCCGCACACACCGGGCGCGCATCAATTCAGGAGGACGTCAGATGACGAACACAGCCATCACCGCCAGCAAGAAGGTTGGCCAGACCACATTCGATTTCACCAGCCAGGTCGTCATCGTGACGGGCGCATCCGGTGGCATCGGACAGGCGCTCGCCGACAAGTTCGCCGCAGCCGGCGCGGACCTGGTCCTGCACGGCCGCAAGGCCGAGACGCTGGAAGCCAAGGCCGAGCAGATCCGTGCGCTCGGACGCAAGGCCGTGGTGGTCACCGGCAACATCAAGGAACCGGAAACCGCCGACAAGCTGGTCCGCGCCGCCCTCGAGGAATTCGGCCGCATCGACATCCTGATCAACAACGCCGGCGGCAACTTCGCCGCACGCCTGGAGGACCTCTCCGCAAATGCGTGGAACGCGACGATCGGCACCAACCTCACCGGTGCGTTCCACACGGCGGTCGCCTGCCTCCCGGTCTTCGAGAAACAGGGCGGCGGCAACATCGTCAACGTCGGCTCGGGCTCGGCGAACTACGCCCACCCGATGCGCGGCGCCTACGCCGCCGCCAAGGCGGGGCTTGCCTCGCTGACGAAGACCATGTCCTGGGAATGGGCCGACCGCGGCGTGCGCGCCAACTGCGTCGAGCCCGGCGCCACCCTGACGCCGTCCTCGCGTTTCGCCTCGGAAGAGGTCGAGAAGTCCTTCGGCGAGTTCCTGGCCCTCGGCCGCGTGGGCCTGCCGGAGGAAGTCGCCGACGCCTGCCTGTACCTGTGCTCGGGCGCCTCCAGCTTCATCACCGGAACCGTACTGCAGGTCACCGGTGGACCGCACACCTCGTCGCCCCTGGACTCGAAGCTCGTCCGAGCTCCGCGCGACGCCTAATTCATCCAGCACCACCGAATACCGTAAGGGAAAGGTTTGACATGGAAACGATCTCCACGGCCGAGAAGTTGGTCGCCACCTCTGGCGCCCCGGCCTACAGCGACAGCACGATCCTCGCGGAACGTCGCCGATCGCGCATCAACCGACAGCTGAGCGTCTGGGGCCTGAGGGTCGGCGTGCTCGCCGCATTCGTCTTCACCTGGGCCTTTGTGACCGGCCAGGGAATCATGGACCCGACGCTGATTTCAACCCCCGGCGATGTCGGGACGTCGTTCATCAAGCAGCTGGGCGACGGGACATTCTGGGTCGACGTCTCGGCGACGTTCAGTGGTGCCATGGCCGGGCTGGTCTCCGGTGCGATCCTCGGCATCCTAGCGGGCGTCACCTTCGCCCGCGTCGAGGTCCTCCACGTCGCGGCTAGGCCCTTCCTGACCCTGATGAACAGCCTTCCGCGTCCGGCGTTGGCACCGATCTTCATCCTCTGGTTCGGCTTGGGCTTCGGACCGAAGGCACTGGTTGCCTTCAGCGTCGTGTTCTTCGTGCTGATGACCAGCACCATGGGCGCACTGCAGAGCATCGACCACGACATCAAGCAGTTGACCCAGTCGCTGGGCATGACGCGCAGGCAGCGCTTCTTCAAGATCGAGCTGCCCTCGGCGCTGCCGTCGATCATCGGCGGTCTGCGCCTGGGTGCCGTCTACTCGGTGCTTGGCGCCGTGGTTTCTGAAATGGTCGGCGCCTACACCGGCCTGGGTCAGCGCCTGGTCGTGGTGACAAACAACTTCCAGGTTTCGGAGACCTTCGCAATCCTGCTGGCCATGGGCTTGCTGTCCATGGTCCTGGACCTTTCCATCTCGGGCGTGCAAAAAGCAGTTACCAAGTGGACGCGCTAATTCGCTAACGATTCAAAAACAATGGTCCGAACGAAACCGGCCGGGGCACATTCAATGCGTCCCCGGCCGGTTTCGTGCAACGAGAGGAACCCCATGGAAATCAGCAATCCTGCACGACCGCTTCCCGCCACCGGCATCGTCCACACAAACCTGTTCAGGCTCGATGGCAAGTCATATGTCATCCTCGGCGGCGGCAGCGGCCTGGGCGAGCACGTTGCACGCACGATCGTCGGCCTGGGTGGACGCGTGCTCGGCGTGGACATCAACACCGAACCCCTCCGGTCGCTGGCCGAGGAACTGGGCATGCCGTTCCTGGTTGCCGACGCCACCAGCGAGGAGGGTGCGGCCGCCATCGCGGAGGCTGTCGTCGCGGAATTCGGGCAGATCAACGGCTATGTCGATGTGATCGGGCAGATGCACCGCAACGAGATCTCCGGGTACTCGCTGGACGCCTGGGAACAGGACTTCAAGACGAACCTCGGCCACGCGTTCCTGGCCGCGCGGGCGCTGGCGCCCCTGGTTTCCAACGGGTCGATTGCGTACGTCTCCAGCACCGTCGCCTCACGCGGCGGCTTGCTGGCGCCGGGTTACGGCCCGGCCAAGGCCGCGCTGGAAATCTGGGTCAAGCAGATGGCCGCGGAGCACGGCCCCCGCGGCGTGCGCATCAACGCAGTAGCACCCGGCCTTTTCCTGTCGCCGCGCATGGCCGCCAAGGAGCGCAGCAGCCGTGATGCACAGGTACTGTCTTCGCGGTCGGTGCTCGGCCGGCTCGGGCAGCCGTTTGAAATCGCTGCCGCGCTTGTTTTCCTGCTTTCACCTGCGGCGGGTTACATCACCGGAACCACGATCCCCGTTGAGGGCGGTGCTTTGTCCCGGGATTCCACGGGTCTCGACGAGCTCTAGGGGGTGGCGCATTCGGGCGGGGCAGCCCGCCCGAATGCTACGCCAACGAGTCCTCCGGTTTCGGCCGCAAAGTTGTGAGCGGGGTAACATTGGCCTCCGGTGGCCATGGGCCACGAGAGACAAGAGGAGAAAATGCCATGAGATTCGCGCAATTGCGATACCTGGAGGCGGCGCTGCGGACGGGTTCATTCCGCCAGGCAGCCAAGGAGCTCGATATCTCCCAACCAACAATCACCAACCAGGTGCAGCGCCTCGAAGAAGATCTCGGTGTCATTCTGGTAACCCGCGGGGCCAAGGGCGTGCGCCCGACCTATGCCGCGGAAAGGATCCTGCCGCATGTGGTTGCGGCGGTCCAAGCCGAGAGGATGCTGCGCGAGGAAGCCAGTGCCATCGGCGGACTGAAGCTTGGCACCGTCCGGCTCGGCACGGTGCCGGCCGCGTCCCAGACCATCCTTCCCAGGGTGGTCAAGCGCCTGCTGACGGAGTTTCCGAACGTCCGGTTTGAGGTGGATGAGGGGCCGTCGAAAATGGTTGTCAGCGGCGTCATCAGCGGCCAGCTGGACGTGGGACTAGTGACCCGGCTGCCGGGCATCGAACTGGCCCCGGCCGAAGACACCCTGATCCACCACATCGACCTGAGTTCCGGCCGGTTGGTCCTGTGCGTTCCCGAAGGGCACAGGCTCGCCGACAAGGACGACTTCGTCCCTTCGGACCTGGAGGGGGAGGCGCTGATCTTCCCCGCGGACTCAAGCATCTTCTGTAAGGCGTGGGAGCGCTTGCTCGAGGGGGTCGAGGCCAAGATCGTCTACACCACTCCCAACTCCGAGGCGTCGCAGGCCATGGTGCGTGCGGGTGTCGGCATTTGCATGGCGAACACGCTGCTGGACTCGACCGTCAGCGGCAACGGCGTTTCACTCGTCCCGCTTCCCTTCGAGTGGGCGCATGCCAGCACCGCGGCCATCGTGCGGAAGGATGAGGCCAGGTCCTCGGCAGTGCAGGCGTTCCTGCGCCTCCTGCGGGAGAGCGCCAAAGCCATCTAGGGGCCAGCCTCGATACGAACGTCTTGACGGCTCGAGAAGGCCCAGGCGGGCCCGGCCCCCGGCAACGAGCAACCCACGAATGCCCGGCAGGAAACTGCCGGGCATTCCGCATTCCTGCGGCGTGCGGGCGACCCGGGCAGGGGTGGACCAAGGCGGCGAAAAGGGCGGTTCGAGGGTGGCAGCCGGGGTTCGAAAAGTGTCCCGCTGAAGGGTACGATTCGCGTTTTCGCTGCATGCAGGGCCGGAAAAATGCCGGCGATAAAGGCCTCCGATAGCTCAGGCATATCACCGTGCCAGCGCCAGAATGCTTCCCAGAATTGGCTTGACTCAGGAGACTGAAGTCACACCGGGCGCGAGTTCTTGCCGTCCGATCCAACGTTCAGTGAGGTGCCCCCAGTTGTTAGTCGATACAGCCAAGCCTAGTAGCTCCGCCACCATCGTTGAGTTCATTGCGCAGGCCAAGACCCGAGAGTCGGCCATGTTCACCGAGGCAGAAGGAAAATCCCTGCTTTCGGCATTCGGAATCGATACCCCCCAGGGCGTTGAAATCGCCGTGGGTGAGGAACTTCCCAGCCACCTTCGCGAACCGCTCGTCGTCAAGGCGATCTCCACGACTCTCGTCCACAAGTCAGATGCGGGCGGTGTCCGCGTCGGAGTGACCCGCGCCGAAATCAACGAGGTCGCTTCGCAGATGCGCGACAGCCTTGCCGATTTCGGGCACAAGCTCGACGGCCTGCTGGTCGAGGAAATGGTCCCGGCCGGCCACGAAATCATTGTCGGCGCGGTCCGCGCGCCGGGACTGGGCTGGACCGTCATGGTCGGCTTGGGCGGCGTCCTGGTCGAGGTCTTCGAAGACGTGGCCTTCGGCCTGGCGCCCCTGTCCGAAAACCAGATCCGCGACATGCTCGCCGAACTGCGCGGCATGAAGGTGCTCAACGGCGCCCGCGGTGGCGTCAAAGCCGACATCGACGCACTGGTCGCCCTGATCTCCCGCCTCGCCGGCCCCGCCGGGCTGCTGGCCTCGTTGCCGGAAGACGTCACGGAAATCGACCTGAACCCGGTCATCGTTTCAGACACTCGCGCCGTGGCAGTTGACGCCCGCTTCGTCGTCGGAGAGGTCGAGGCAAAGCCGGCCGCCGCGATCGAGGCCAAGTCCACCGACTTCGCCCCGCTGTTCGCCCCGCGCCGCATCGCAGTCCTCGGTGCCAGCGGCAAGCGCCCGAACCTGGCCAACCGCTTCATTCGCAACCTCGTGGCCGGCGGCTTCGACGGGACCATCATCCCGGTCAACCCCACCACCCCCGTCATCGAGGGCCTCCCGGCCGTCGCTTCGCTGGCAGAGGTCATCGAGCCGATCGACTACGCCTTCGTCGCCCTTCCGGCGGCACGCGTCGCCGAGGCGCTGGGCGCCGGCGCCGGCCGCGTGCGCTTCGCACAGGTCGTATCCAGCGGCTTCAGCGAAATCGAAGAGGGCATCGAACTCGAGGCACAGCTTGTCTCGACGGTCCGCGATGCAGGCATCCGCCTGATCGGCCCGAACTGCCTGGGCACCCACGCCTCGGCCGGAAAGCTCTCCTTCGTTCCAGAGGCGCCGCTGACCCCGGGCACCACTGCTGTGGTCTCGCAGAGCGGCGGCCTGTCGGTCGACATCCTGCGCGTCGGCGCCTCGAGCGGCATCGACTTCCACTCGGTCGTCAGCATCGGCAACAGCGCCGATGTCAGCGCCGCCGAACTCGTCTCGTCCCACTTGGTCAACGACGAGATCCGCGTCATCGGCCTGTACCTGGAATCCCTCAGCATCGCCCGCGAGGTACTGGACGTGCTCGACGCGGCCGAAACCCGCAAGCCGGTCGTGCTGCTTGCCGGCGGACGCACCAGCGGCGGATCGCGCGCCGCCACCAGCCACACCGGCGCCCTGGCAGGCAACCACCGGCTGTGGCCGGCCATCGCCCGCCAGGCCGGGATCACCCTGGTGGATTCGCTCGCCGACTTCGCCACAGCCCTCCACGCCCTCTCGACCGTCGACCTCGGCGTCAAGCCGAACGGCAACGAGGCGGTCCTGTTCGGCAACGGCGGCGGGGCCAGCGTGCTCGGCGCCGACGCACTTGACCGCCAGGGCATCTCCACCACGCCGCTTCCGGAATCGGTCATTGCCGAACTGGAATCCCTCGAGGTTCCGCCGGGCAACGGGTTCCACAACCCGATCGATGTTCCGGCCGGCACGCTGGCCGTCAAGAGCGGCGGCGTGGCAGGGGACATTCTCAAGGTCGTCCTGGCCGGCAGCGAACCCGCCGTGCTGATCACCCACCTGAACGTGGGCATCATCCAGCGCAACCTCGGGGCCACCCACGGCGACGTGACGGGAACCATCATCGACTCGATCGCCGCGGCCCGCGACGAATCACAATCAAACACCCACCAGCTCTTGGTGCTGAAGTCCGACGGCAGCGCCGGAACCGGCGACATGGTCAAGGCCTACGCCCAGCGCGCACGGGCCATCGGCATCCCGGTCTTCGGGGCCTTCGAAGACGCGGCACTGGCCTCACGGGCAGTGCTCGAACAGAGCAAGCAGATCCACCAGGCGTCGCTTGGCGCAGACGGAAGGCAGTAGAAATGACAACCGAAGCAGTCAAGACCGACGTGGTCGACATCGAGGAAGCCAAGCTGACCCGCGAGCAGGAGCACGAGAAGAAGCGTGCCGCTGCGCTGGCCATGGGCGGTTCCAGGAAGCTTGAGGCGCGCCGTGCCAAGGGCGAACTGAACGCACGGGAGCGCATCGCGCTGCTGCTGGACCCGGGAACCTTCCGCGAGAGCGGCCTGTTCGTGACCTCCGCAGTGCCGGCGGACCGCGACAAGACCCCTGCCGACGGCAAGATCACCGGAACCGGAGAGGTCGACGGCCGCCGCGCGAGCGTTGTCGCCTACGACTTCACCGTCAAAGGATCGTCCTCGTCCCCGATCAGCAACAAGAAGATGTCCCACTTCAAGGAACTGGTCGTCAAGACCGGCCAGCCGCTGGTCTACCTCTCCGAATCCACGGGCGTGCGCATGCCCGACGCCATGGGCGGCACCGGCATGGGGTCCGCCAGCGGCAAGACCCGCTTCCTGCGCCAGCGTGAAAGCCCGTGGGTATCCGCGGCCTTCGGCTACTGCTTCGGTTCGGCCGCCTGGCACACCATGGCCTCCGACTTCGCGGTCTTCCGCAAGGGCGCAGTGCTCGCGGTGTCCAGCCCCAACCTGGTCGCCCGCGCCACCGGCCAGCAGGTCGACGCGCAGGAGCTCGGCGGCTGGAAGATGCACGCAGAGGTCACCGGCTTCGCCGACGCCGTTGCCGACAGCGACGAGGAAGCGATCGAACTGATCCGCCGCTTCCTCTCCTACCTGCCCTCGCACAACGGCGAGACCCCGCCGCTCGCGCCGATCCCGCACGGATCCGGCGAACGTGCCGAGGAAATCAAGAACATCGTCCCCGAGTCGCGCACCCAGACCTACGACGTGCGCAAGGTCATCGACATCGTCGCCGACACCGGCTCGGTGTTCCCGATCAAGGCTCGCTACGGCAAGTCCCTGGTCACCTCGCTGGCCCGCATCGGCGGCCAGTCCGTGGGCATCATCGCCAACAACCCGATGTTCAAGGGCGGCGCGCTGGACGGTGCAGCCTGTGACAAGGCGACCAGCTTCCTGGTCCTCTGCGACTCCTACAACATCCCCGTGGTAATGCTGGTGGACCAGCCGGGCTTCCTGATCGGCCTCGAGGCCGAACGGAGCAAGGTCGCCGGCAAGATCATCAACTGGATGAACGCGCTCTCGCTGGTCACCGTGCCGAAGATCGCCGTCACCATGCGCAAGAACTACGGCCAGGCCCTGATCAACATGGGTGGCGGCGGCACCGCCGACGCCACCGCCGGCTGGTGGTCCTCCGAGGTCAGCTTCATGGATCCGACCTCCGCGGTCTCCGTGGTCCACGGCATCGACAAGGAAACCGACCCTGAAATGTACGAGCTGCGCCTCGCGGAGATGAACAAGGGCACCACGGCCTACGACGTGGCCCAGGTCTTCGGCTTCGAGCAGGTCATCGATCCGTCCGAAACGCGCGAGTTCATCCTCGGCGCCTTGAAGGACCACTACCGGGCCCGGACCAACGGTGTTGGCGAACACCTGTTGCGTACCTGGCCGACGAGCTTCTAAGGAGAGCATCATGAGTTCATTCCCAGAATCCCTGTTGATCGCCAACCGCGGCGAAATCGCGCGGCGCATCATCAAGACGGCAAACCGCCTCGGTGTCCGCACCATCGCCGTCTACCACAAGGTCGATGCGTCCCTGCCGTACGTTTCCGAGGCCTCCGTGGCCATCGAGCTCAAGGGCGACATGCCCGTGCAGTCCTACCTTGACCGCGAGCAGATCATCGCGATCGCCAAGGAATTCGGCGCCACCGCCATCCACCCGGGCTACGGGTTCCTGGCCGAAAACGCCGGTTTCGCCCGCGAGGTCGCCGACGCCGGACTGACCTGGGTCGGCCCCTCGGCCGACGTCATTGACGTCATGGGGGACAAAGTCGAGTCCCGCCGCGCCGTTGCGGCTGCAGGCGTGCCGATCAGCGGCGACGCGGGTGCGGCCTTGAAGACCGGCGACGAGGCCGTCGAGGAAGCCGCACGCGTCGGCTACCCGGTGATGGTCAAGGCCTCCGCCGGCGGCGGCGGCATCGGCATGGCCGTGGCACACGACGCCGAGGAACTGCGCAAGGCCTTCGAGAACACCAGGTCGATGTCCGAGCGCAGCTTCGGCTCCGACCGGGTCTTCGTCGAGCGCTTCGTCGAGTCCGCACGCCACGTCGAGATCCAGGTCCTGGGCCTGAACGACGGCACCATCGTGGCCCTGGGCGAGCGCGACTGCTCCACCCAGCGCCGCCACCAGAAGCTGATCGAGGAATCCCCGGCGCCGCACCTGGCCCCGGAGACCCGCGCACGGCTCATCGAATCGGCCATCGCGGCCGCAGGCTCGGTCGGCTACCGCAACGCGGGCACCGTCGAGTTCCTGCTCGACACCCGCACCGGCGACTTCGTCTTCCTCGAGATGAACACCCGCATCCAGGTCGAACACCCGATCACCGAGCTCACCCACGGCGTCGACCTGATCGAGCAGCAGCTGAGCATCGCGGCCTCGGGCACCACCACCGCGGACTTCAACCCGGTGTCCCGCGGACACGCGATCGAGCTGCGGATCTGCGCCGAGGACCCGAAGAAGTTCTTCCCGCGCCCCGGCCCGATCGACGGCTGGATCGAACCGACCGGCGAGGGAATCCGCGTGGATTCCGGCTACACTGCCGGCACCGAGGTCACCCCGCACTTCGACTCGCTGATCGCCAAGGTCTGCGCGTACGGGGAAACCCGCGAGGACGCACTGGCACGGGCCATCCAGGCCTGCGGGGAATTCCAGATCGAGGGCCTGGTCACCAACCAGCCGTTCCTCGAGGAGATCCTCGCCGATGAGGAATTCAACGATGGACGCTATGACACCGGACTGGTGGAGCGCATCCAGATACGACTTAAAGAACAGGCCAAGCTGGCCAAGAGGAGTGCATGAAAATGGCAGAGACAATTGCGGCAGACATGGGCGCCAACGTGTGGAAGATCCTCGTTGCCCCGGGCGACAAGGTCGAGGAAGACGACGTCTTCATGATCCTCGAGGCCATGAAGATGGAAATCCCGGTCACGGCCGAGGACTCCGGCACCGTGCTTTCGATTGACGTGGCAGAGGGCGACGTCGTGGCCCCCGGCCAGGCACTGATCCAGTTCGAGTCGGAGTAACCATGTCGATCCCCAGCGCCCTGAAGGCATGGAACGTCACCGAGCTCGGCGAGCCGGTTGACGCACTGCAGCTTGTTGAACGCGCAGTGCCCGAACCGGGCGAAGGCCAGCTGGTTGTGCGTGTCCTGGCCTCGGCCGCCAACTTCCCGGACGTGCTGATGTGCCGCGGGGTCTACCAGGTCAAGCCTGAACTGCCCTTCACCCCCGGTCGCGAGGTCTGCGCCGAGGTCGTCGCCACGGGCCCGGGCGTCACCCGCGCCGCGGTGGGCGACAGGGTGCTGGGCCTGACCACGTTGCCGCACGGCGG
The DNA here is from genome assembly GCF_017876535.1 of Paeniglutamicibacter kerguelensis. NCBI lineage: Bacteria > Bacillati > Actinomycetota > Actinomycetes > Micrococcales > Micrococcaceae > Paeniglutamicibacter > Paeniglutamicibacter kerguelensis. The sequence continues at coordinate 489,181 of NZ_JAGIOF010000004.1, read as the reverse complement.
TTTCGCCGAGTACGCGCTGATGGACCAGGACAAGGTGCACCAGGCACCCGCCTCGCTCGACGACGCGCAGGCCGCAAGCCTGTTCATCGGCTACCAGACCGGATGGTTCGGCCTGCACCGGCTTGCCCGGATACAGCCCGGCGAGACGCTGCTGGTCCACGCCGCCGCGGGCGGGGTGGGCAGTGCAGCCATCCAGCTCGGCAAGGCCGCCGGCGCGAAGGTGATCGGCGTGGTCGGCGGAGAGGCCAAGGCCGAATACGCCAGGAAGCTCGGCGCCGACCTGGTCATCGACCGCCGCAAGGAGGACTTCGTCGAGCAGGTCAAGGTGTTCACCGGCGGCAAGGGCGCGGATGTCATCTACGACCCGGTCGGCGGCGAGACCTACCAGAAGTCCACCAAGTGCATCGCGTTCGAGGGCCGGATCATCGTCGTCGGTTTCGCCGGCGGGGAGATCCAGTCCGCCTCGCTGAACCACGCACTGGTGAAGAACTACTCGATCATCGGCATCCACTGGGGCTTGTACAACACCAAGAACCCTGCCGCCGTCGACGAGTGCCACAAGGAACTGGTCAGGCTGGCGGACTCCGGGGCCATCAGCCCGTTCGTCAGCGAACGGTTCACGTTGGACGGCGTGCCCGCGGGACTTCAGCGGCTCGCCGATGGCAAGACGGTGGGCCGAGTGGTTATGGAGCACGCGGGCAACACCGAATAACCAAGTTTTCAGATGCGGTGAATGAGCACAGCCCGGGCCGTCAGGCCCGGGTCAACCACACAGGAGTATGAATGTTTGAGTCACAGAATGGCGGGTCGCCTCTCGGAGGCCTGCGGGCATTGGACAACGGAGTCTCACGCCGGTCGCTGTTGAGGTATGCGGGACTGGGTGCGGCGGCCCTGGGTGCCGCCCCGTTGCTGTCGGCCTGTGGCGGCGGCGGGGCCCCCGCCAAGGCGGGCGCCACGCAGAAATTCGGTGTTGCGGCGTTCCCCGGCGATGCATACTTCCTGGACACCATCAACCTGGAAAACAAGTTCTACACATCGCACCAGCTCGAGGTTCCCAAGCACGTCACCCCGCAAAGCGGTGTCCAGGCGTTCCAGCTGATGGTTGCCGGCGCCGCCGACGGCTACGCCTCCGACACGGGGCTGTTGATGGCGACCCACGCCAACAGCTCCAAGGGGAAACGCCCGGTGCTGGTGGGCTTCCGGGCCGTCGAAACCACCTACGGGATTGTTGGCGGCCCGAACACCCAGTGGCCGTCCGCGGATGCAAGCTTCGAGGAGAAGATGCGCTCCCTGAAGGGCAAAAAGATCGGCGTCTCTGCGGTTGGAGCCGGTGGCGACCTGCAGTTGCGTTTGGCCCTGGAGCTGGCGGGCCTGAAGCCCACCGACGTCACGGTGCTTGCCGTGGGCCCCACCGCCCAGGGGATCCCGAACATCAAGGCCAAGCGCATCGATGCCTACGTGACCGTCCAGTGGACGGCAACCCGATTCATTGCAAAGGAAACCGGCGGATCGGTCTTGCTCGACTTCGCCGAAGAGGGCATGCCCGATTTGATGCGCAACCAGGCAGTTGTGGCCATCGCCGTACGTGAAGAGATGGCACAGCAGCAGCCGGAGGTTGTGCAGAACTGGTTGGCGGCGCAGGATAAAGCCAGCAGGTGGATCGGTGAGAACAAGGAAGCTGCGGCCAAGCTGCTCAACGACAACGGGCTTGGCGGCAAGGGGCTGGAGATTGCCACGGAGTACGTGGAGCACTACGTTTCCACGGTGCAGCCGAAGCTGAACCCGATGTTCAAGGCACCTCAGGAAACCGTTGAAAAAATGTCAGAACTCGCGCTGCGCTTTGGCAGCGTCAAGAAGGGCGATATCACCTATGAGCAGCTCGTACCCGAATTTGCGCGCGCATGAGTAATGCGACGGCCCAGAAGGGCACAGAGGAAATGTCAGTGGATTCCGCGTCCCCGACCGGGCTCGACCTGGAAAAGCTCACCCGGTGGCTGGCCGCCGAGCGCCCCGGCATGGTTGCCGGCGAGCTTTCGGCGACCCTGATCCAGGGCGGAAAGTCGAACCTGACCTACGAACTCACCGACGGAACCCAGCAGTGGATCGTGCGTCGCCCGCCGCTGGGCACCATCATGGCCACGGCGCATGACATGCGCCGCGAATACACCATGGCGGATGCGCTGGGCGGCACCGATGTCCCGGTGGCGAAGATGTTCGCCTACTGTGGGGACAAGGACGTCATCGGCGCCGAGTTCTACATCATGGAACGCATCGACGGCGTGCCCTACCGATACGCCGATGAACTGCGTCTGCTGGGCGAAGAGCGCACCCGCGCTATTTCGACCGAATTGGTGCGCACCCTGGCCAAGCTGCATGCAGTGGATCCCGCGACCGTCGGCTTGTCCGACTTCGGCCGTCCGGAGGGCTTCCTGGCCCGCCAGGTCAAGCGCTGGAAGACCCAGCTGGATGCCTCGTTCACCCGCGAACTTCCGGGTGCCGAGGAACTCTACGAAAAGCTCGTCGCCGCGGTTCCCTCGGTCTCGGCCTCCGGCATCGTCCACGGCGACTTCCGCCTGGACAACGTGCTGATGGGCAGCGACGACATGCCTGCCGCGGTCATCGACTGGGAAATGGCAACGCTCGGGGACCCGCTGTTGGACCTTGCGCTGATGCTCACCTACCAGCGACGCGCCAAGATCGTTGCGGACCGGGACACCACCGACCCCGCAACCTACGACGTGACCTTGGCTCCCGGGTACCTGTCGCAAGAAGAAATCATGGACCTCTACGAGCAAGAGAGCGGACGCTCGCTTGACGGATTTGGATTCCATCTGGGCCTTGCCTGCTTCAAGCTGGCAGGGATTTCCGAGGGGGTCCGTTACAGACACATCAACCGCCAGACTGTTGGCGAGGGCTTCGAGGATAGCGGCAACACTGTTCCCCTGCTGCTGGAACTCGGACTCGAATCAATGAAGGAGTACAAGTAAATGGATTTCTCGACAGACGAGCGGACTGAACTGCTCAAGAAGGAACTTGTCGACTTCATGTACGGGCATGTGTACCCGAACGAAGCCGCCTACCAGGAAGAACTGGACGGCCTCGAGAACCCTTACGCGTTCTCCGAGTCCAAGATCCTCAACGAGCTGCGCGCCGAGGCACGCAGCCGCGGGCTGTGGAACCTGTTCCTTCCCGGTGAGGGTGGTGCCGGCCTGACCAACATGCAGTACGCGCCGCTGGCCGAAATCACCGGCCGCAGCCGCACCCTTGCCCCGGCGGCACTGAACTGCGCGGCGCCTGACACCGGCAACATGGAGTTGCTTGCGGAGTTCGGCACCGAGGAGCAGAAGGAAAAGTGGCTCAAGCCACTGCTGAACGGCGAGATCCGCTCGGCCTTCGCCATGACGGAACCGGACGTTGCTTCCTCGGACGCGACGAACATCGAGACCTCGATCGTGCGCGACGGCGACGACTACGTGATCAACGGCCGCAAGTGGTTCATCACCGGTGCGATGAACCCGAACGCCAAGATCCTGATCGTCATGGGAAAGACCGACCCGACGGCCGATCGCCACCGCCAGCAGAGCCAGATCCTGGTTCCGCGCGACACCCCGGGCGTGAACATCAAGCGCGGCATGAAGATCCTCGGCTTCGAGGACACCTACAACGGCGGCCACGCCGAGATCGTGTTCGAGAACGTGCGCGTTCCCGCGACGAACCTGATCGGCGGGGAAGGCGACGGGTTCGCCATCGCCCAGGCCCGTCTGGGCCCCGGCCGAATCCACCACTGCATGCGTGCCATCGGCATGGCCGAGCGCGCCATCTCCATGATGTGCGAGCGTGCGGACAGCCGTGTTGCCTTCGGCAAGCCGCTGAGCGACCAGGGCGTGATCCGCGACTGGATCGCCGAGTCGCGCGTCCGCGTCGAGCAGCTCCGCCTGATGGTCCTCAAGACCGCCTGGCTCATGGACACCGTTGGCAACAAGGGCGCCCACACCGAGATCCAGGCCATCAAGATCGCCACCCCGTCCACCGTTGAATGGATCCTTGACAAGGCAATCCAGGTGCACGGTGCCGGCGGCCTGTCACAGGACTTCTTCCTGTCATCGGCGTTCGCCTACGCGCGCACGCTGCGTTTCGCTGACGGTCCGGACGAGGTCCACAAGAATTCGTTGGCCCGCAACGAACTCAAGCGCCAGCGCGCCCGCCGTGAGGCCCGAGCGGCCGCAGCAGCCAAGGCCTAAAGCAGAACCAAAAAGTCCCCCGTGCCGCGACTGCGGCGCGGGGGACTTTTGCGTGCCCGCAGCCCGTTCAGCACCCGATAGCCGTCTCTTATCACCCTGCGCAAGTTGCGGTACTTTCAATGCAGGCAGCCACCAAAGAGACTTGGGTCACACCGGGCGTTTAGTGCGCCGGGGAAAGGCCCGGTCTGCGAAGACGGGCCGTGGATTGGTCAAGAGTCGCTTGGCCAATGGGGGATCCACCAAGGCCTGCGCAACACCAAAAATATTGCGGCGGCCAGTCCATGCAAACAACAGCCTGGCAGCCCGGCGGGTTTCGCACCCACCTCACCTCAAAGTTTTGCCCTAACGGAAGCGGCGGGAGCAATAGCCATGGAACGCGCCCTGACCAAGGGCCGCAATATCTTGCTTCCGACGAAATCAGCTTCACCGAGCACGAATCAACCACGCAGGAGTATGAATGTTTGAGTCACAGAATGGCGGGTCGCCTCTTGGAGGTCTGCGGGCATTGGACAACGGAGTCTCGCGCCGATCGATATTGAGGTTTGCGGGACTTGGTGCTGCAGCCATTGGCGCGGCGCCATTGCTGGCGGCCTGCGGGAGCAACGCGGCACCCGCAGCGACCGGTGCCATGCGCAAGTTCAACGCTGCGGCGTTCCCGGGCGATGCGTACTTCCTTGACACCATCAACCTGGAAAACAAGTTCTACGCGCAGCACCAGCTCGAGGTTGCCAAGCACATCACCCCACAAAGCGGCGTCCAGGCGTTCCAGCTGCTCGTTGCCGGTGCCGTTGACGGCTATGCCTCCGACACGGGGCTGTTGATGGCAACCCACGCCAACAGCTCCAAGGGCAAGCGCCCGGTGCTGGTTGGTTTCCGTAACCTGGATTCCACCTACGGGATCATTGGCGGCCCGGACAGTCAGTGGCCGGCTGCGGATGCAAGCTTCGAGGAGAAGATGCACTCGTTGAAGGGCAAGAAGATCGGCGTCACGGCCGTTGGAGCCGGTGGCGACCTGCAGCTGCGGTTGGCCCTCGAACTGGCGGGCATGAAGCCCGGCGACGTCACGGTGCTTGCCGTGGGCCCCACCGCCCAGGCCATCCCGAACATCAAGGCCAAGCGCATCGACGCCTATGTCGGTGTCCAGTGGACGGCAACGCGGTTTATCAGCAAGGAAACCGGCGGGACGATCCTGCTGGACTTCGCCGAAGCCAGTGCGCCGGACCTGCTGCGCAACCAGGCGGTTGTGGCCATTGCCGTGCGTGAAGAGATGGCACAGCAGCAGCCGGAGGTTGTGCAGAACTGGTTGGCGGCGCAGGACGCCGCCAACTGGTGGATCGGCGAGAACAAGGAAGCTGCGGCCAAGCTGCTCAACGACAACGGGCTTGGCGGCAAGGGGCTGGAGATTGCCACGGAGTACGTGGAGCACTATGTTGCCGACGTGCAGCCGAAACTGAACCCGATGTTCAAGGCGACGGAGGAAACCGTGGATAAGATGGCCGAACTCGCGCTGCGTTTCGGCAGCGTCAAGAAGGGCGATATCACCTACGCGCAGCTCGTCCCCGAATTCGCGCGCGCCTAAGCGGGAACGCAAAACGCACCGAATGGTTCGCCGTCCTGCCCCGGGTAAGCCATTGGCGTGGCTCGGTGGGGGACGGTGGGGATTAGCCGCCTGAGACCGGGACGAGTTCCCCGGGAGGCGACCGGCCCGCAACGCCCCCATGCGCCAGTTCACATTCGGCGGCGCCCTTGCCGTCACCCAAGCAGGAACAGCATCCCCACGTACCGCAGCTTGCGGCACGTGGGGATGCTTTTTTGTGATGAAAACAGCCGCAGTTCGCTGTCAAGCAACCGTCCGCTGCAACGCGGCTATCACCTCGATAAGCCATGTGAGATTGCTTACAGCACCCGCCAGCACGCATGATCGAAGCATGCCTACTACAGCCGCTTCGCTCCCGGTCGATGCCTCGCCGACCCCCAAACCCGCTGTCGGCCACCCGGGAATCCAGTCCTTGAGGGTGGCGCGGAAAGATGTCCTCGCCGACGGTGTCGTGCGGCTGAGGCTCGAAGAACCAAACAACGCCCGCGTCCCCGACTGGACGCCCGGATCCCACATCGAGCTGGTGCTCCCCACCGAGGACCAGGGCGCGCTCTCGCGCCACTACTCGCTGTGCGGGGACCGTTGGGACGCACACGCCTACGAGGTCGCCGTGCTGCGCGAACCGAATTCACGCGGAGGATCGCACTACATCCACGACGTGCTGGCCGTCGGGGACATGATCACCGTGGGCACCCCGCGCAACAACTTCCTGCTCACCCAGGGCACCCGATACGAATTCATCGCCGGCGGCATCGGGATCACCCCGATCATGACGATGATCGCCGCGGCCGAGAAGCTGGGCATCGACTGGCACCTGCACTACGGCGGCCGCAGTCGCGTCTCGATGGCTTTCCTGGACGAGCTGGCCCAGTACGGTGACCGCGTCACCGTCTGGCCGCAGGACGAGCTGGGCCACCTGAACCTTTCCTTCCTCAACGAGCCGATCGAAAACGGCCGCGTGTACTGCTGCGGCCCGGAGCCGCTGCTCAACGCCGTGGCCGGGGCAGCCTCCGAGTGGCCGAAGTGGGCGGTGCGCTTCGAGCGCTTCGTGCCGGCCACCCAGCCACCACCGGTGCGCACCGAACCGTTCGAGCTTGAACTGACCCGTTCCAAGAAGTGCGTCACGGTCGGCACCAATGAGACAGTCCTTTCGGCCCTGGGAAATGCCGGTGTTCCGGTGCTTGCCTCCTGCATGGAGGGTGTCTGCGGAACCTGCGAGGTCTCCGTGTTGCGTGGCACACCCGAGCACCGCGACTCGCTGCTCAACGACGCCGAACGCGCCAAGAACGACCGGATGTTTGTCTGTGTCTCGCGTTCCATCACCGACAAACTCGTCCTGGATCTTTAGGAGATATCCCCATGACTGCCCCCACCCAATGCCCGGTGAACCACGGGACCATCCCCGTCCTTGACGATGATCCGTTCTCTCCGGAAATCCTTGAAAACCCGGTGCCGTTCCAAAAGCGCATGCGCGAGGCCGGCCCGGTGGTATTCCTTTCCAAGTACAACGTCCACGCCATGGGCGGGTACGAGGACCTCTCAAGCGCCGTGGCCAACTGGCAGGGTCTTTCCTCCGGTTCCGGTGTGGGACTCAACGAGCCGTGGCGGGCCCGCGGCCTGCTGCAGATGGATCCGCCGGAGCACGACGCCCCGCGCGAGGTGCTCCAGGAAATCCTCTCCTCGCGTGCGTTGCGTGCCATGAAGGACAACTGCCTGGAACGTGCCGGAACCCTGATCGACGAGATCCTGCAGGGAACCACATCCGGCCAGCAGATCGAGATCGACGGCCACGGCCAGATCGGCTCGGTCTTCCCGGTGAACTTCTTCCCGGACGCCTCCGGCATCGACGAGACGGACCGCGAGAACCTGGTTCCGTACGCCGACCACATCTTCAACGCACTGGGCCCGACCAACGATTTGGTCAAGAAGGGCGAATGCAAGGCCGCCGAATACCAGGAATGGGCCACCGCTAAGTGCCAGCGTGACTCGCTGAAGCCCGTGGGCTTCGGTGCGGACATCTGGGCTGCCGCCGACCGCGGCGAGATCCTGCACGAACACGCGCCGCTGCTGACCCGTTCACTGCTCTCCGCAGGCGTCGACACCACGGTCTACGGCATCTCCGGCATGCTCTACGCCTTCGCCTCGCACCCGGAACAGTGGGATGCCCTGCGCGCCAACCCGGGCCTGGCCCGCGTAGCCTTCGACGAATCGCTGCGCTGGGAATCCCCGGTCCAGCAGATCTTCCGCAAGACCACCGCGGAGGTGAACTTCGGCGGAAGCACCATCCCCGCCGAAAGCCGTGTCATGTTGTGCTTCGCCGCGGCAAACCGCGACCCGCGCCGCTGGGAAAACCCGGACAAGTTCGACCTGACACGCGACCCGTCCGGCCACCTCTCCTTCGGCATGGGAATGCACCAGTGCGTGGGCCAGCATGCGGCCCGCCTGCAGGCAGCGTCCCTGCTGGAGAAGCTGATCCCGCGCGTGAAGAGCATTGAGCTTGCCGCGCCGATCGGGCGCCAGCACAACAACACGCTGCGCGGCTTGAAGTCCGTGCCGCTGCGCCTGACGCTCGCCTAGGTAGATCCCTAAGGTGTGTGCACGCCGGCATCGGGGAGGGACCCCTCGATGCCGGCGGGGGTGTGCACCGTGATTCACATCGAACACCAAGGAGCTTGACGCATGACCGCTGCCGTTGAAACCGCCGGGCTCCACCAACTGACACTGGCGCAAGCGGGGGAGCTTATCGGTTCGCACCGGCTCTCCCCGGTCGAGTATGTCGAGGCGCTGGTTGCCCGCGCCGAGGCCGTCGACGTGCAGGTTCAGGCGTACGTCACCCGGACCTTCGAGCAGGCGCTCGACGGGGCGCGGAAGGCATCCGACGAGATCGCCGCCGGCCGCTACCGCGGTCCACTGCATGGGATCCCCTTTGCGCTTAAGGATTGTTTCAACACCGCGGGCATCCCGACCACCGGGCATTCAAGGGTGCTGGCGGACAACGTGCCGGACCGGGACGCCGTGGTGACGGGGAAGCTGCGGGACGCCGGCGCGCTGCTGATGGGCAAGCTGGCTCTTTTCGAGTTTGCCCATGGGGGACCGTCGTTCGACCTTCCCTGGCCGCCACCGCGAAACCCCTGGAACCTGACCCGCGTCACGGGAGGCTCCTCGAGCGGTTCGGCGGCGGCGATCGCCGCGGGCATGGTGCCGGCAAGCATCGGCACCGACACCGGCGGTTCGATCCGTGTGCCCGCATCCCGCTGCGGCATCACCGGCCTGATGCCAACCCCCGGGCTGGTCGGCCGCTCCGGGGTCATTCCCCATTCGCACACCTTCGACCGCAGCGGCCCCATGGCGCGCACCGCCGAGGACTGTGCGATCCTGCTCCAGTCAATCGCCGGCCACGACCCTGCCGACCCCGCCAGCGTGGCCCGCGAGATTCCCGACTACGTCGGCGCCTTGACCGGTGACCTGCGCGGTCTGCGGATCGGCGTGCTGCGTCACAACTGGGAGGAAGAGGTCTCGGTAAGCAAGGATGAGTGCCGGGCCATGGATGCAGCCCTCGGCGTGCTTGAGGAGCTGGGTGCCACACTGGAGGACTGCCGGATACGGCCGATGCAAAGCTACGGCGACATCAAGACGATCATTGCCGAAACCGAGGTGCTCAATGTGCACCAGCGTGAGCTGATCGCCCGTCCCGACCACTTCGGCGACGACATCCTGGGCCGCATGCTGCCGGCCGTGCTGTTCACGGCCAACGACCTCATCCGGGCCGGGCGCGAACACCAGCGGGCCATTGCCGAGATGCAACCCCTGTACCGTCGCTTCGACGCCTTCATCACCATCTGCTCGGGCGAGGCGCCGACCTTCTCCGCGCACGACCCGCTGGCCTTCTGGAAGAACTCCAACCACTTCACCGCGGCCAACGTCACCGGCCAGCCGGTCCTCGCGCTGCCCAACGGCTTCGGTTCCGGCGGGCTGCCGCTGGGCATGCAGATCCTCGGCAGGCCATTCGGCGAAGCGACGATCCTGCGCATCGGACACGCGTACCAGATGGCGACGGGGTGGCACTTGCGGCATCCCGAACTGGTCGCCGGCGCCATTGCGCCGCCGGTCGAAGTACCCCGGTTGTCGACGGGAACGCTGGGGGACGTCGACCCGGTGCTTCGGGGGGAGTGCCTGGCGGCAGTCGGCCGGGCCGGCCTGGATCTCGACGGGCGGATGCTCGAACAGCTGTTGGAGGGCGCACCTTACGCCCTCGCGATGGCCGACCGCATGCCGCGCGACCACGCGTACGCCGAAGCGCCGGCCAACGTGTTCTCGCTCCGCTCGCCCTGAACCCTTCCCGCACCCGCGCCAACCGCGGGGTGCACTCCAGAGCGCAAACAATTGAACACTTCCTCTTGAGCACCACCCCTTGACCTTGCCCGTTGAGCAACCAGCAACGGGCGATCCATAAAGAATGCCGCCGACGCGGGGCACTGACCTGCACCGAAGTGCCGGGACGTGTTGCCCCGCGGCCAGGGCGGCCGTCGAAAGGTAAGGCACGTGAAGGAAAACACCGAATACATGTGGCTCGTCCAGCTTGATATCCCGGAGGAGCTCGACGACGAGTTCAACCGCATCTACAACGACGAGCACGTTCCATTCATCGCGAAGGTCCCGGGCGTCCTGGGCGTCCAGCGTTACGTCCTGGAACGGCCCAACGCGGGCGTGCAGCGCTACGCAACGGTCTATCGCGTGGATTCCCCGGACCTGCCGCAGACCCCGGAATGGAAGGCCGCATCCTCACAGGGCGACTGGGCGTCGAAGATCAGGCCGCACACCTCCAACGCCTCGCTGTCCATGTTCCGGGCCATTCCCTAGCGCGTCCGCGACTTCAGAAACCCTTTTTCCGAAACCACCCGAAAGACAGGTCATGACACTCACCCTCGCACAGGCAAACCTCGTCATTGCAAGCGCCATCGACAAAGCCACGGAATTGGACATCAGGATCAGCGTCTCGGTCTGTGATGCCGGCGGCCGGCTCCTCGCCTTCGGGCGAATGGACGGCGGGCACTGGGGTGCCGGCTATGGCTCGCAGGGCAAGGCCATTACCTCCGCCGGCTTCGCCAAGCCCAGCGGCCTGCTCGCAGAGCGTGCCGCCTCGCCGATCATGTCCGGCATCGCCCAGGCCGAGGGCGGGCACATCTTCTACGCCAAGGGCGCCGTCCCGATCTTCTGCGACGGCATCCTGGTCGGTGCCTGTGGCGTGGGCGGCGGCACCGGTGAGCAGGACGAAGAATGCGCGGGCGCCGGCGTAGCAGCGCTGGACGGATTGCTGAGCCTGCGCAATTGAACCTCCGGGGGACAGGCCGCCCCGGCACCGAGAACCCGTTCGACCAACACGAGAAGGAAATGCCAATGATTTACGAAATCCGTTCCTACCAGGTGGATTCGGAGAATGTGCCGGAGTTCGAGCGGCGGTTCGGCACCGGGTATGTCGACCGTGCTGAATTCTCGTCCCTGGCCGGCTTCTGGCGCACCACGGACCAGCCGCAGAGCGAAGTAATCCACGTGTGGCCCTACCGGGACCAGGCCGAGCGCACCGAGCGGCGCGCCCTCGCCGCCCGGCACCCGAACTGGCCGCCGGCGACGGGCGAATTCGTGGACCGGATGATGGTGGAGCTGGTGATCCCGTTCGACTTCGTCGAGGAACCGGCCCCCGCAGCCGTCGGACCGGTCTTTGAGATCCGCTACGACTACTTCAAGGTCGCCGACCTTCGCGCCGCCGGCGAGGCCTGGTCGAAAGCGATCCGGGAGCGCAGCAAGCACGATTCGCTCGTGCTTGCCGGACGCCTGGAGTTCGGGCAGACCAACGGGATCGTCCAGATCTGGGCGCACCCGGACGAGGAGCACCGTGCGCGGGCGGTCGCTGTCGCAGGGGCCGGTGCCACGCGGCCGGCCGATTGCCCGGCACCGCTCTCCACGTTGGTGAAGCGGTTGGCACCGGCGGAGTTCTCTCCACTGCAGTAGCGGGTGGAAAACGCAGGCGGTTCCCCTTGGCGTGACGCCGAGGGGAACCGCCTGTACTCATTTCTGCCGCGGCCACGGCGTCCGTTGAGCGAGCGAGTGTTTAGCGCGCGACCTCAAAGAGGCCGGCGGCGCCCATGCCGCCGCCCACACACATTGAAACCACCACGAATTGCGCATCGCGGCGCCGCGCCTCGAGCAGCGCGCTGCCCACGGCCCGCGAGCCCGTCATCCCGTAGGGGTGGCCCAGGGCGATCGCGCCGCCGTTGACGTTCATCTTTTCCGGGTCGATCCCCAGGAAATCACGGCAGTAAACCGCCTGCGAGGCGAAGGCCTCGTTCAGCTCCCACAGCCCGATGTCATCCACGGTCAGGCCGTGGTTCCTCAGGAGCTTCGGGATCGCGGAAACCGGGCCGATCCCCATCTCGTCGGGCTCGCATCCGGTCACGGCGATGCCGCAGTAGTAGCCCAGGGGTGCAAGGCCCAGGGAGGCCGCGAAATCGCTGTTCATCAGGACGTTGGCGGAGGCGCCGTCGGACAGCTGCGAGGCGTTTCCGGCCGTCACGGTCGGTTGTGCCGTGAATTCCCCGGGCTGCAGGACCGTGCGAAGCCCCGCGAGGGTCTCGGCGGTGGTGCCGGCGCGCACGCCCTCGTCCTGTGAGACCAGCTGCTCGAACTCGGTGACCTCGCCGGTTTCCTTGTCGGTCTTCAGCGTGGTCACCCAGATCGGCGCGATCTCGTCATTGAACCTGCCGCTCGCCTGGGCATTTGCGGCCCGCTGCTGGGAGAGTGCGCCCATGTGGTCCTGCCGTTCGCGGCTGATGCCGTAGCGCTCGGCCACGAGTTCGGCGGTCCGCAGCATCGGCATGTAGGTGCCGGGGATGTTGGCCTCAAGCCAGGGATCGCGGCTGCGGTACTTGTTGAGGTGTTCGTTCTGCACCAGCGAGATGGACTCTACGCCGCCGCCCACGGTCACCGCCATGGAGTCGACGAGGATCTGCTTGGCGGCCGTGGCGACGGCCATCAGGCCGGAGGAACATTGCCGGTCGATGGTCTGCCCGGGAACCGTCACCGGCAGGCCCGCGCGCAGGGCGCCCTGGCGGGCGACGTTGAAGCTTTGCGTCCCTTGCTGCGCGGCGGCACCCATGATGACGTCCTCGACCAGTGACGGGTCGATTCCGGTCTTGGCCAACGCCGCGGCAATCGCGTGCCCGGCCAGCTCGGGAGCCGAGGTGTTGTTGAAGGCGCCGCGGTGCGCCTTGCCGATGGGGGTGCGGGCGGTGGCAACTATGGCTGCTCTGGACATGCGCGTGCTCCTTAATGCAGGGGGTGATGTATGTGGGGCGGCCGGGGCTGGGGACCGTGCCCCCGGGTCAGGGCTGCCCTAGACCTTGGCCTCGTAGAGCCGGGAGACGACCTCGGCGACACAGCCAGGCTTCTTCGCCTCCCCGTTGAGCTCCTGTTCGACGGTGACCTGGACCGTTGACTGCGCCCAGGTGCCCTCGCGGTCAACGGACACCAATTTGACCCGGCCACGCACGCGCGAGCCGACCAGGACCGGGGCCGGGTAGCGGACCTTGTTCGATCCGTAGTTCACGCCCATGGACAGCCCGTCGATGCGGTAGGTGTTGAACATGAACCCGGAGACCAGCGAGAGCGTCAGGTAGCCGTGCACCAGCGTGGTGCCAAACGGGCCCGAGGCCGCACGCTCGGTGTCGACATGGATCCACTGGTGGTCGTTGGTCACCTTGGCGAACGCATCGATATCTTCCTGGGTGATGGTGCGCCATTCGGTGACGCCGATTTCCTCACCCACGCACTGCGCAAAGTCGTCCACCCCGTTGAAGATCCTCATGCCTTCGGTCCACCCGCCACGTAGAGGACCTGGCCGGAGACGAAACCGGCGTTCTCGGAGGCGAAGAAGGACACGGCATTGGCGATGTCCGTTGGCTTGCCGGTGCGGCGCACCGGGATTGCCGCGGCGGCCTTCGCGGTGAAGTCCTCGAAGGTGATGCCCATGCGCTCGGCGGTGGAGGCGGTCATCTCGGTTTCGATGAAGCCCGGGGCGATCGCGTTGGCGGTGACACCGAACTGGCCAAGTTCCAGGGCGAGGGTCTTGGTGAATCCCTGCAGGCCGGCCTTGGCGGCCGAGTAGTTGGCCTGGCCGCGGTTGCCCAGTGCCGAGGTGCTCGAGAGGTTGACGATGCGCCCCCACTTGGCCTCGACCATGTGCTTCTGGGCCGCGCGGGAGACCAGGAAGGATCCGCGCAGGTGCACGTTCATGACCAGATCCCAGTCGGAGACCGACATCTTGAACAGCATGTTGTCGCGGATGATGCCCGCGTTGTTGACCACCACGACCGGGGCTCCCAGCTCGTCGGCGGTGCGGGCGACCGCCGCATCGACCGCTTCCTCGTCGGAGATGTCGGCGACGATGCCGATGGCCGAATGGCCCTGGGCGCGCAGGTCGCTGGTGAGGGCGTCGAGGCCCTTCTGGTCGAGGTCGATCGCCGCGACGTTGAATCCGTCGGAAGCGAGGCGGCGCGCAATTTCGGCGCCGATGCCGCGTCCAGCTCCGGTGACGATTGCCGTGCGCTTTTGTTCAGTCATGGTGAGACCTGTTTCCTTGTGTCGGGTGTGAAGCAAAAACTTGTTCCCTTGCCGCCCTAGCGGTAGGTGATCCAGGAGCTGGGGAGATGGCCGTGGTCGTTGAACGTCACCATGGTCTTCCCGGAGGCGCCGGAGACGATTTTGGTGACGCCGGAATTCACGGTGACCCGGTTCAGTGCGAGCCATTGCTGGAATCCGCCGTCCAACAGTCGGGCTGCCGCCCAAGCGATGACGCCGGAACTCGAGACGACGACCGCGCTCTGTCCCGATCCGAGTCCGTCCACGGCCCTGTCGAGGGCCGCGTCGACCCGGTCGGTGAATGCGGTGAACGTTTCGAGGTAGTCGGCGTCGTGGTCGCCGGAGGCCCACCGGGTGGAGGCCTTTTCGAGCAACCGCTGGAAGGCGCGTGAATCGCTCTTGGCGCTCGGGTCGTCCGTGGGATAGGCGCTGATCAGGTCGGAGGCGTTGAATTCGTCCCAACCCGGGTCGATGTCGAGCGTCGTGTCCCAGTCGGCGGCCTCGATGAGCCCTTGTGCCGTCTGGCGCTGGCGCTTCATGTCGCCGCTGGTGATGCTGGTCGGGGTTGTCCCGGCCCGCATCAGAAAGTTGCCGAGGGACTGACTCTGGTCCTTGCCGCGGGGCGACAGGCGGTCATAGTCCTCGGTGCCGAAGGATGCTTGTCCGTGCCGGACCAAATAGAGAACGCTCACGTTCTGGACGTTAGCCGACCAAGTGCCCTGCTTCACAGTATCCAGGGGTAATCACGGGTATACCGTTCCCGTGTAGCTGGCCGTTCCGTGCCGGTTGTTGCACCCCGGACATCCGTGGGCATCAGGCAAGAACGACGTCATGAAGCCCGGATCTCGGCGTGCCAGCCGCTGGCGATCGGCTATCTTGAGTGGAGCACGGGACCCGCCACGGCGTCGCCCAGCGGGCCGCCCGAAGCGGCCGCACTCGCCTCCCGGGTCCTGGAACCCGCAATTGAAACTTCCCCCTCCCGTGCCGCTGCCGCAGCATGGCGGCCGGGACGGCATCCAGCCGCAACACGAACCGATCTTGGACAGGAATCCGCAGCATGAACACCGACGTTCTCTTGGCCCGCAACGAAGGCCCGGTACTGGTACTGACCATCAACAACCCGTCCACGCGCAACTCGATAGGGCCTGAGTTCTTCCAGGCTGCCAGCAATGCGATGAGGGCGGCCGCGGAAGACCCTGGCGTGGGAGCCATCGTGTTCACGGGTGCCGGCGGCTTCTTCTGCTCCGGCGGCAACCTCCACCAGCTCGCCACCACCCGGGACCTCGACACGGAGACCCGGTATGCCCGGATCGGACTGTTGCACCGGATGATCCTTGACATCAGGGCCTGCCCCAAGCCGGTCATCACGGCCGTGGAGGGCGGTGCCGCCGGGGCTGGCCTGTCGCTGGCACTTGCCGGCGACCTGCTCGTGGCTGCCCGCAATGCGTTCTTCTCCGCCGCCTACATCAAGGCCGGGCTGACCCCAGACGGCGGGCTGACGGCCTTGCTTGCCGAATCCGTGCCGCGCCAGGCGCTGACCCACATGTGCCTCACCGGCGCACGCGTCGGCGCGGAACGATTGCACGCACTGGGTGCGGTGACTTCACTGGTGGACGCCGGGCAGGCCGAGGCCGAAGCCATTGAACTGGCAAACCAACTGGCCCGGGGCCCGGAACGAGCCACAGGACGGATCCTCGGGTTGTGCCGCACCGCGCACACGCAAAACCTGGAAGAACAGCTGGATGACGAAGCCCGATCCATGGTCGCCAGCATGGTCGACCCCGAGGCGGCCGAGGGCATCGCGGCGGTCCTGGAACGGCGTGACGCCCGGTTCGCTGCCCTGCGTTCCGGTCCGGAGCAGGAGTTCACGCGGTAATTTCCGCGGGTTGGCGATAAAGCCAAGAAAGGGGGATGGCGCCTAGCGCCATCCCCCTTTCCGAACTTCGGTGTTACCTGGTTTCGGCGCCGTTGAAGGCCGAGATCCCGGTGATCTCGCGTCCCAGGATCAGTGACTGGATGGAGTCGGTGCCCTCGTAGGTGTGGACGACCTCCATGTCTGTCATGTGGCGGGCCACGTGGTATTCCAGCAGCAGGCCGTTGCCGCCGAGGATGTCGCGTGCCTCGGCACAGATCCAGCGTGCCTTTTGTGCGGTGTGCATCTTGGCCAGCGAGGCCATCGGCCCGGTGAGCTTGCCCTGTTCCTGCAGGTTGGTGATGCGGAAGCAGATCAGCTGCATCGCGGTCAGCTCGGCGAGCATGTTGGCGAGCTTGTTCTGGACCAGCTGGAAGCTGGCGATCGCCTTGCCGAACTGGATCCGGCCCTTGGCATATTCCACGGCGCACTCGTAGGCGGCGATGGCATGGCCCAGGGATTCCCAGGAAGCGTTGCCGCGGGTGTTCATCAGCACCCGGCCGACGTCCTTGAAGCTCGAGGACTCCGCGAGCTTGTTCTCCGCCGGAACCTTCAGGTTGGTGATGGTGATGTCCGGCTGCAGGATCGCGCGCTTGCCGATCTTCCCGGTGATGACCTCGGCGTTGTACCCCTCCGGGTAGCTGCCGTCGGCATTGCGTTCGACGACGAATGCCTGGACCTTGCCGTCGGCCTCGTCGCGGGCCCAGAGCACGATGACGTCGGCGTAGCTGGCGTTGCCGATCCAGCGCTTCTTGCCGTTGAGCACCCAGTGGTCGCCTTCACGGCGGGCCGAGGTCTCCAGCGCGACGGAGTCGGAACCGTGCTCGGGTTCGGTCAGTGCGAAGGAACCGATCTTCTCGATCTTGGCCATGGCCGGGAGCCAGTGGTTTTTCTGGTCCTCGTCGCCCAGCAGTGCGATCGATCCCATGGTCAGGCCCGACTGGACACCTAGGAAGGTGTTCATGCTGCCATCGACGCGGGACATTTCCAGGGAGACCATGGCCGCGGACAACCGGTCCATGCCCGGGCAGCCGTAGCCTTCGATGAAGGTGCCCACGACGTTGAGCTTGGCCAGCTTGGGCAGCAACTCGAACGGGAAAGCGGCTCGTTCCCAGTAGTCGTTGATGACGGGCAGCACGTCTTCGCGGGCGAATTTCCGCACGCGCAGCTGGATATCGCGCTGGGTATCGTTGAGCGATTCCCCCAACAGGTAAAAGTCGGTGATGTCGTTCATGACTGCTCCGTTTCCAAGAAAAAGCGTGATGGTTCATCTCGGCAGTCCGGAACATTGGAATGGCCGCAAGGCGCACAAGGGCCCGGCTGCCGAGCGGTTCAGTACCACGCTCTCAAAGGTGGTCAGGAAACTCCAAGACCTATTTGGCTATCACCCATGCCCGAAAACGTATCAACCGGTCCCGGGCTTCGCAGCGGACCGGGAGCCGGTGAGGAACCCGTGGCAAAGAGGATGGTGACCCGCGGAAGGTTCGGGCGCGCATCAGCACCAAGGCGGGATTGGGCCGCCGGTCATCCTGAAAACCGGGCTAGTGCGGCAGTCCGATGCCTGCCGCACTTTGCTGTGCCAGCCCGTCGGCCAACAGCGAATCCAGTGCCCGCTCGCGCTGTTCGGCAAGGGCAGGTAGCGCGTGCAGGGTCACCCACGACTCATGGTCAGGGTCTCCCTGCCGGGCGGAGGCCGCGATCCGTGGCTCGCTTGCCACTGCGGCCAGATCGGGAGCCCCAAGCAAGTCTTCCCGTTTGACCGGCCCCGGCGAATGGCGCAGCACGGCCATCATCGCGCCGCGGACCTGGCGGTCGGTCCCGTGCCAGGGTTGTCCCTTGGGAACATAGTGTGGTTCCGGGCGTCCTGCCGCAATCCACGCGCATTGGTCAATGACCGGGCAGTCCTCGCAGCGCGGGGAACGCGCGGTGCACACCAAGGCGCCAAGCTCCATGACACCGATGTTCCAGGTGTTTGCCAGCGCAACCTCGCCGGCATTTTGCGGGTTTGATTTCGGCAGGAGCCGGGCGGCCAGGGCCAGTTCGGCGGCATTCTGGTTCTGCTCGGGCAAGGCCTTGCCGCTGACCAACCGCGCGTGGACCCGGCGGATGTTCGTGTCGACCACAACCGTGGGCACCCCAAAGGCAAAGCATGCGATCGCGGCAGCCGTATAGGTGCCCACTCCGGGCAATGCCAACAGTTCGGCTTCGGTCCCGGGAACCTGCCCGCCGTGCTGCTCGGAAATCACGATCGCAGCGGCATGCAGGCGCAGGGCGCGGCGCGGGTAGCCCAATCGGCCCCAGGCGCGCACGACCTCGGACACGGGTTCGGCGGCAAGATCCGCCGGTGTCGGCCAGCGCTCCATCCACGTTTCCCAGACCGGCAGGACCCGGACCACGGGGGTTTGCTGAAGCATGAATTCGGAGACCATGACAGCCCAGGGGCTGGCCGATTTTTCCCGCCAGGGAAGGGTCCTGGCATGCGTGGAGTACCAGTCTGCGATGTGCTGGTGAAGCACCGGTAATTGCGGGTGTGGCACGAAAAACCTCGGGAATGTTAAATGGGACAACATTACTCTATCGGGCGGCGTGGGAGCCGTGGCGAAACGCGATAGCTTCGTAGCCTTGAAGTATGGCAGAAAAGCAGGTCCGTTCCACTCGCCCGTCCCCAAAGGTGTATCGACGCCGTCGTCTGGCGGCGCTGATCGCCGGGCTTCTGGTGATCGTGCTTCTGGTGTGGGCGGGAATCGCCATTGCCTCGTCGCTGCGCCCGAAGGAAGCAGCCGAAAAGCCAACGCAGACCACGGCGCCGAGCGACGCCCCGGCGGCACCAGAAAGCTCCGGCCCCGTGGCGGAGCCAAGCAACGGGCCAGCTGGGTGCTTGGAAGGCGACATCAGCGTTTCGGCAACGACGGTACAGGCAACGCACGGGCCCTCGGAGAACCCGGTGCTTGTCATGACGATCAAGAACGACGGCCAGTTCGAGTGCAGCGTGAATGTCGGAACAAGCCAGCAGGAATTCACGGTCATGAGCGGCAGCGACAGGATCTTTTCAACGTCCGATTGCCTGGCGGATCCCAGCGACATTGATATCACCATGAAGCCGGGCGGCAGCGAAAGCGCACGGTTCACCTGGGAACGCGTGCGCAGCGCCCCCGGGTGCAAGGTCGTCAACGCGAAGCCGCGTCCCGGGTGGTACGGGTTCACCGCGAAACTCGGGAACATCACAAGCCAGAAGAACGGCTTCGAACTGAAATAGCTCGGAGACCGTCCGCCGGCCCGCGCCGGAAGCAGCGGCTAGATGAATCGATCCAGCAGCGAGGACTCGGCAATCCGGGAGAGCCCCTCGCGCACCGTGCGTGCGCGTTGCTCTCCGATGCCGTCAACCGCCATGAGATCTTCAATATTGGCGGCCATCAGGCGCTGCAGGCCACCGAAGCTTGTGACCAGGCGATCGGAGACGGCTCGCGGAACGGACTTGATGCCGGCGAGCAAGCGGTATCCCTTGGGGGTGACGACTGCTTCCAGGGAATCGATTCCGGGGCTGACGCCAAGAATCGAGGCAATCTTTCCCAGGTCAATGAGGTCGGTGCTGTCCAGGTTCTGCAATTTGCGCAGGGCCGCATCGATGTCGAGTTCTGCCTTGCCCAGTGACGAGTAGTCCTTCAGCAGCAGGTCGGAGCCGGGTCCGAGCCCTGCGGACAGCTCATCGAGCTGCAAGGCGAGAAGGCGTCCGTCGGCGCCGAGCTCCAACACGTATTGGGCGATTTCCTCTGAAATGCGCCGAACCATTTCCTGCCGTTGCAGCATCGCCGCAACGTCCCTGACCGTTACCACTGCCTCGATCTCGGCAGCCGAGAGCGCATTGGTGACCTGGTCAAGGCGTGAACGGTAGCGTTCGAGTGTTGCCAGGGCCTGGTTGCCGCGGGCCAGCACGGGTTCGGAACCTTCCAGGACGTATCGGATGCCCTGAACGTAGAGCGCGATGATGTGCATCGATTGGGATACCGAGACCACGGGGAATCCCGTTTGGATCGCAACGCGTTCGGCCGTGCGGTGGCGCGTGCCCGATTCCTGGGTGGGAATGCTGTGGTCGGGGACCAGCTGGACGCCTGCGCGCAGGATGTGTGAACCGTCCTTGTCGCAGACGATTGCCCCATCCATCTTGGCTAGTTCGCGAAGGCTGGTGGGGGAGAAATTGATGTTGATATCGAATCCGCCGGAACAGATCGCGTCGACGACCTTGTCGTGGCCCAAAACGATGAGCGCGCCGGTCCGGCCGCGCAGGATGCGTTCAAGGCCATCGCGCAACTCCGTGCCCGGGGCAACCCGCGCCAGGGTGGTGCGCAGTGCATCTTCGGGGCTTTTGGACATGGCCATTTCCTTCCGGGGGATCAATACAATGGTATGGCCATGTCTGTAGTGGTGAATGCGGAAATGAACGCAAATGCCCGGTATCGGTACCGCTTCGTTACCAATGTGTCCAAAAACCTAGTTTTTGACCCGTTGCTCAAAGGCGATGTTGAGGGCTTCGTGCACCGAGGAGACGGTGAATACCCTGATGGAATCCGGGAAGTTCTTGGTCGGCTGCGGCGAATCCGGAACCATCGCGTACCGGAACCCGAGGCGTTCGGCTTCCGTGATGCGCCTGCCGATCTCCGGCACCGGGCGAACCTCCCCGGCCAGGCCGACTTCGCCGAACGCAACGAACTGCGGCGGCAGCGGGTGGTTGTGCATCGAGGAAGCCAATGCCAGCGCCGTGGCAAGGTCGGTTGCCGGTTCGCTGAGCTTGACCCCGCCGACGGTTGCCACGTAGGAATCCAGACCGCTGAGCTCCATCTTTGCCCGCGATTGCAGTACGGCAATGATCATCTGGGTGCGCGCCGCATCCAGGCCGCTGGTGGCCCGGCGCGGGATCGCACTCACCGAACGGGAGAGCAAGGTCTGGACCTCGGCAACCAAGGGCCGCCGGCCCTCGAGGGTGACGGTGATGCAGGTTCCCGGAACCGGGTCCTTGGTGCGGGTGACGAACAGGCCCGAGGGATCAGCCAGTCCGTGGATGCCGGTTTCGGTCAAGTCGAAGCAGCCCACCTCGTCGGTGGGGCCGTAGCGGTTTTTCAGGGCCCGTAGCAGGCGCAGGCGGGAATGGCGCTCGCCGTCGAACTGGCACACCACATCGACCAGGTGTTCCAGCAGCCGGGGCCCGGCAATCGATCCTTCCTTGGTCACGTGGCCAACCAGCACGGTGGTCATGTTCCGGCGCTTGGCCGCGTTGATTATTGATGCCGCAACCTCGCGGACCTGGGAGATGCCTCCGGCCGTGCCGTCGACCTCGCCCGAGGCCAGTGTCTGCACGGAGTCGACGACCAGCAGTTCCGGGTCGATCTTTTCGATCTGGCCCAGGGCGATGCCAAGGTCGGTTTCGGCGGTCAGGAAAAGCGTCTCGGCGATCGCGTCGATGCGTTCGGCGCGGACCTTGACCTGGGCGGCCGATTCCTCGCCGGTGATGTATAGGACCTTGCGGTTGCCGCGGGCCGCACGGGCAGCGACATCGAGCAACAGGGTGGACTTGCCCACGCCGGGTTCGCCCGCCAGGAGGATCACGGCGCCGGGCACGAAGCCGCCGCCCAGCACCCGGTCGAGCTCGTCGACCCCGGAGGGCCGGTAGGAAGCGGCCGAGGCGTCGATGTCGCCGATGGGCTGGGCCGGGCTGGCGATGGTGCTTGCGACGGTGGTCTTGGCGCTGACGGCTCCCATTTCCTCGACGGTGCCCCACGCCTGGCATTCGCCGCAGCGGCCCACCCACTTCACCGTGCTCCAACCGCATTCCGCGCAGCGGTAGGAGGGAGTGGATTTGGTGCGTGCGCTCTTAGCCATGTGCTTGATGCTAGTGCCTTGCACCGACGGTTTGCGCAAGCGCGGTGCGCCGTTCGCTAGAGGCGGGGGAGCAGCGCCGCCGCATCCTCGTGCAGGGTTCCCGTCGCCTCGAGCAGGTCGACGACCAAGGGGCGCAGCAAGAGCACCATGCCTTCGCCCTGCAGGCCGCTGACATGCAGCGACCTGGGGTCCAGCCGGGCGGCGCAATCGGACAGCTCGCGCTTGGCCCGCGAAATGGCGCGGGAGTATCCCGATTCCGTCGGTTCGAGGACCGCGTGGCCCAGCGCATCGACGGCCTCCGCGAGTTCGGTCAGCAGGCCGGCGACCGTCTCCACGCCCCTGTCGCTCAACGCTGCGTTGTCGATCACGGTGGTGAGGCGGCGGGCCAGGACCCTGGCGTTTCTCACCGCCAAGTCGGTTTTCTCGGCGGTCACCACGAGCCTGCCGATGTCCGAACGGTGTCGACGGTGGGCCGGCGCCAGGGTGGCGACTTCCCGGGCAAGGTCAAGCGCGCCGGGCAGCGCGTCCATGAGCGGCTGCGTGGCGCGGGCGCGGATCAGGGCATGGAAGGCGAGCCTGGAATCGGAGGTGCTGACCGCGCGCCCGCAATCCTGGAGCACGCCGGAGAGCTCGTTCAGGAGCTTTCCGAGGTCGGCCATGGGGGTCCGCCGGGGATCGCGCGGCAGGATCATCAGGATCAGCAGGGCGCAGACCGAGCCCACCACGGCGTCCAGCGACCTGGCGAACGGGCCCGCCTCGCCGATGGGAAGCAGGACCACAAGCAGCGATTGCAGGCCCAGCTGTGTGGTGAAGATGGGCCCTGAGTCCAGGTAGCGGGCGATCGTCAGGGAAAGGAACAGGACGGTGGCGGCCTGCCAGAGGCCGGTTCCCAGGACGGTGAGCATCAGGTCGCCGACGGCCACGCCCAGCGTGCAGCCGATCGCCACCTCCATGGTGCGCCGCAGTGTGGTTTGGGTGCCGAAGCCCAGCGCGAGAAGGGCGCTGGTCGCGGCAAAGATGGGATCCTCGTGCCCCAGTACGCGTTCGGCAATCCAGTAGGCCAGGATCGCGCACAGGGTCATCTGGATGATTTTTGGCATGGACGTTTGTGCCCTGCGCATACCGACCCGGTTGCGACGCTTGATAAAGCCCCAGCTGGTGGCAATTGAACTCTTCACGCCCATGTTCCCAGTCTGTCACGGCCCGGACTTCCGCGGCTCGCGCGGCGAAAGTGACCCGAATCACTGAAGTATCCCGGGGTTGTTCACCGTCCGTTCACCTTCGTCGCAACCTCTGGTTACCTGCGGGGCCTAACTTCGTATTGAAGCGATGTGCCAGCGCGTGCATCGACGGGTGCGAACCACGACGATTCGGACCATCATTGACAGGTATTTGAAAGAGGAAAATTCGTGAAGCTCAATCGCATTGGCAGCGCGGCTGCTGTCCTTACCGTAGCCGCACTGGCACTGACCGCGTGTGGTTCGGACAGCCCGACCGCCACGGCAGGAACCAGCGCCTCCACCGGAGGCGCAGCCGCCGGTGCGGTTTCCGGCACGCTCACCGGTAGCGGTGCTTCCTCGCAGAAGTCGGCCATGGAAGCCTGGAAGGCCGGCTTCGAAGCCGCCAATGCCGGCACCATGGTCCAGTACTCCCCGGACGGCTCCGGCGCCGGGCGCAAGGCCTTCCTGGCCGGCGGCGCGCAGTTCGCCGGCTCGGACGCCTACCTGGCGACCGAAGAGATCGAAGCCTCCAAGAGCATCTGCGGACCCGAGGGCGCATTCGACGTTCCGGCCTACGTTTCCCCGATCGCCGTGGCCTTCAACCTGCCGGGCGTCGAATCGCTGAACATGGACGCGGCAACCATCGCCAAGATCTTCAAGCTGGAGATCACCAAGTGGAACGACCCGGCCATCGCCGCGGCCAACCCGGGCGTGGAGCTTCCGGACACCGCAATCACCGTGGTGCACCGCAATGACGAGTCCGGCACGACCGAGAACTTCGTCGACTACCTGTCGCAGGCCGCCAAGGACGTCTGGACCTATGACGTCAGCGGCGACTGGCCCACCGAGCTGGCAAGCGAAAACGCCAAGGGCACCTCCGGCGTTGTCGCAACCACCACCGGCACCGTCGGCGCCATCACCTACGCCGACCACTCGGCCGTGGGCAAGCTGGGCACCGCCAACGTGAAGGTCGGCGAGGACTACACCAAGATCTCCTCGGAGGCCGCAGCAAAGGCCGTCGAGGCCGCCACCCCGGTCACCGGCCGCGGTGCACAGGACATCGCGCTGGACCTGAAGCGCGACTCCGCCGAATCGGGCACCTACCCGATCATCCTGGTTTCGTACCACATCTTCTGCTCCAGCTACAAGGACCAGGCCACCGTGGACCTGGTCAAGAGCTTCGGCAAGTACGTCCTCTCCGACGCCGGACAGAAGGAAGCAGCAACTTCCTCGGGCAGCGCCCCGCTCTCCAGCAAGATGAGCGAAGCCGCCATCAAGTCCGTCGAATCCATCAAGGTCGGCTCCTAGCCAAGACCCCCTGTCCGCGCCTTCCCGCCCGATGCCGGCAACCGCCGCATCGGGCGGGAAGGCGCGGACCACACGGTTTCCCCCCCTCCTCATCCCACGGCAAGCGGCCACCCGATCCCCGTATCCGCTTGCACAACTTTTGAAGGCTCACCCTCATGACCACCAACGCGCTACGGCGCAAAGGATCCAACGGGCAGGCCGGAGACAAGATCTTCTCCGGCGCCACGCTCGGCGCGGGCATCCTCATCCTCCTCACTCTTTTCGCTGTGGCGTTGTTCCTGTTCATCCAGGCGCTGCCGACCTTCTCCGCCGACCCGGCGCTGATCACCGGCGGCGAAGGGTTCGCCAGCTACATCTTCCCGATCGTCATCGGCACCGTGATCGCCGCGGGCATTGCGCTGCTGATCGCCACCCCGGTGGGCATCGCGGTCGCGCTGTTCATCTCCCACTACGCGCCGCGCAAGTTGGCCGCGGGCCTGGGCTACGTGATCGACCTGCTGGCAGCGATCCCGTCGGTCATCTACGGTGCCTGGGGCTACCTGGTGCTGGCCCCGGCGCTGGTTCCCGCCTACCAGTGGCTGGCCGAGAACCTGGGATTCATCCCGATCTTCGGTGGCCCCGCCTCGCAGACGGGCAAGACCATCCTGACCGCCGGCATCGTGCTTGCCGTGATGATCCTGCCGATCATCACTTCGCTGAGCCGCGAAATCTTCCTGCAGACACCCAAGCTCCACGAGGAAGCCGCGCTCGCCTTGGGCGCGACCCGCTGGGAAATGGTCACCATGTCGGTGCTGCCCTTCGCCCGCCCCGGCATCATCTCGGCAGTCATGCTGGGCCTGGGCCGCGCACTGGGTGAAACGATGGCCGTGGCACTGGTGCTCTCCACCGGCGCGCTGATTCCCTCGATCATCAAGTCCGGCAACCAGACCATCGCCGCGGAAATCGCCCTGAACTTCCCCGAAGCCTTCGGCCTGCGACTTTCCGAACTAATCGCCGCCGGCCTGGTGCTCTTTGTCATCACCCTGGTGGTCAACATGATTGCCCGGGCCATCATCGCCCGCCACAAGGAATTCTCGGGAGCGAACTGATGAGTGCCACAACAGCCAAGCAGACCAAGAACGACGTTCCCGGCGTGCCGGACAAGACCCCCAAGACCCCCAAGGCGCCGCTGGCGCGCAGGCGCAACTCGCTGGCCAAGGGCCACCTGCCGCGCTTCGCGGTTCCGGCCATCGCCGCCGGTTCGCTGGTGCTTGGCGCCGCGGCCTCGACGCTCACCGGGTTCTCGGTGGCGTCGCTGGCGATCTACACCGCCGTCATCTTCGTTGTCGCCGCCGCCGTCACCACCACCGCGGTGGAAGGCCCGCGCCGCGGCAAGAACGCCCTGGCCACCTACCTGGTCTACGGCGCGTTCCTGCTGGCGCTGATCCCGTTGGCAAGCGTACTGTTCACGGTGCTGCAAAAGGGCCTGCCGGGCATCAACATGCACTTCCTGTTCCACTCCATGAACGGGATCACCGGCGCCGTCGACAACGCCAGCGTCGAGAACGGCACCCCGGTGCTGGGCGGCGCGTACCACGCGGTCATCGGCACCCTGCTGATCACCCTGTGGGCCACCGTCATCTCCGTGCCGGTCGGCATGCTGACGGCCATCTACCTGGTCGAATACGGCAAGAACGGCCCGCTGGCCCGCGCCATCACCTTCTTCGTTGACGTCATGACGGGCATCCCCTCGATCGTCGCCGGCCTGTTCGCCACTGCGCTCTTCGCGGTGCTCTTCGGCCCGACCGCCCGCATGGGCATCGTCGCAGCTGTCGCCCTGAGCGTGCTGATGATTCCGACGGTGGTTCGCTCCACCGAGGAAATGCTTAAGATCGTCCCGAACGAGCTGCGCGAGGCCGCCTACGCGCTGGGCGTGCGCAAATGGCGCACCGTGGTGAAGGTTGTCATCCCCACGGCGATCTCCGGCATCGCCTCCGGCGTCACCCTGGCCATCGCCCGCGTTATCGGCGAAACGGCACCGATCCTGGTGACGGCCGGCCTGGCCAACAACATCAACGTGAACGTTTTCGCCAACTGGATGGCCACCCTGCCGACCTTCATCTACTACCAGATCCTCGCGCCGACCTCCCCGACGAACGTCGACCCGTCGATCCAGCGCGCCTGGGCCGCAGCCTTGCTGCTGATCGTCATGGTCATGGTGCTGAACCTCGGCGCCCGCCTGGTCGCAAACCTGTTCGCCCCCAAGAAGGGCCGTTGAGCACCCCGCTCCGGACCCGACGCACACAAACTTTCTAAGGAATAACCAAAATGTCCAAGCGCATCGACGTCAAAGACCTCAACGTCTACTACTCCAAGTTCCTGGCCGTGGAAGACGTGAACATAGAAATCGAAGCCAAGTCCGTGACGGCCTTCATCGGCCCGTCCGGCTGCGGCAAGTCGACCTTCCTGCGCACGCTGAACCGCATGCACGAGGTCATCCCCGGCGGCCGCGTCGAGGGCGAGGTGCTGCTCGACGGCGACAACCTCTACGAAAGCGGCGTCGACCCGGTGACCGTGCGCAGCCAGATCGGCATGGTCTTCCAGCGCCCGAACCCGTTCCCGACCATGTCCATCAAGGACAACGTGCTCGCCGGGGTGAAGCTCAACGGCAAGAAGATTTCCCGTTCCGACGCCGATGACCTGGTGGAGAAGTCCCTGCGTGGCGCAAACCTCTGGAACGAGGTCAAGGACCGCCTGGACAAGCCCGGATCGGGCCTCTCCGGCGGCCAACAGCAGCGCCTGTGCATCGCCCGCACCATTGCGGTGAAGCCCCAGGTGATCCTGATGGACGAGCCGTGCTCGGCGCTGGACCCGATCTCCACCTTGGCCATTGAAGACCTGATCAACGAGCTCAAGAGCGAGTTCACCGTGGTGATCGTGACGCACAATATGCAGCAGGCCGCGCGTGTGAGCGACAAGACCGCGTTCTTCAACATCGCAGGCACCGGCAAGCCGGGCAAGCTGATCGAATACGCGGACACCGCGACGATCTTCTCCAACCCGTCGGTCAAGGCCACCGAGGACTACGTCTCGGGCCGCTTCGGATAACCCCGAAGCAACACAACAGTAGAGCTTCGCCCCGGGTCCAAGGACCGGGGGCGGTACCGGAAGGGGGATCTTCCGGGGATCCTGGAGGGGATCACAGCGGCGGGGCAGTGCGCATGAAGTCGGCGCATTGCCCCGCCGCTGCCGTGTTTAACGGGTGTGCCCGGAGGTGTCGCGGGCCGCGGCGCGACGCGCGACACGGCACAACCAACTGCCGCAATATGCGCACTACTGTGCAAAGCGTAATACTGTGGTGTGCGGAGAAGGGAGTGCCTGGTGGACACCACGCAATTGCTCAAGGGAGTGCTGGACGTCGCGGTATTGGCCGTGGTCCGCGAGGAAGACGGCTACGGCTATGACATCGTCAGGCGCCTGCGCGCCGCGGGACTCGCGGAGATCGGCGACGCCTCGGTGTACGGGACACTGCGCCGGCTCTACGCCGCGGGGGCGCTCTCAACGTACGTGGTGCCCTCCGAGGGCGGGCCCAACCGCAAGTACTACGCGATCAAGGCGGAGGGAATCGCCATGCTTGATGAGCAGCGGGAAACCTGGAACGAGTTTGCCGCGCTGTTCTCCGCATTGATCAACCAACAACCGCCATCGGCAGTCGCCGCGAGCCGGAACGGATCCAACTGATGAACACGAACCACCAGAAAACCGTCGGCGAATTCGCGCGCTCCGTACGCGCCCAGTTGTCCGACCTTCCCGCGCTCGATGTCGAGGAGCTCACCGAGGGCCTCGAGGCGGACCTCGCCGAACGCCTGGCCGAGGACGGCTCGGATCTGGGCGACCCGGTTGCCTATGCCGCCGAGCTGCGCGCGTCGGCCGGCCTCGCGGCCAAGGCTCCGCTTCCGGCTGCAGTCCCCTTGCATCGATCCCTGGCCTTCAAAGCGCGTGAAATCCTTGCTGCCCTGCGGACTCATCCGTCCACGGTCTCGCTGCTCGATTTCCTGATAGCACTGCGCCCCGTCTGGTGGGTGCTGCGCGGCTGGATCGTTTTCGGCCTGCTCATTGTTCTGCTGAAGCAGGAATGGCCGTTCTTCCCGCGCAGCTTCTTCGAGTTCATCCTGTGGGTTGCCCTGATCATCGTGAGCATTCAATGGGGTCGCGGGCGCTGGTTGGGTGCTGGGCAGATTGGCGTGGCCTTCAAGGCCACCGCGAGCGTTGTTGCGGCGCTGTTGCTGTTGCCGCTCACAGTCATCTCTCTTGACTCGGTCAATCGAGCGCTCTCCGACCAGTCGTTCAACTACGCATCCGCAGTTTCCCCGGTTCAGGAGGGCGTCTCCATCGACGGAGGAAACGTGTCGAATGTTTTCGCTTACGACTGCTCAGGCAAGCCGTTGCACAATGTGCAGCTATTCAATCAGGACGGCAGAAAACTCTCTGTCAGCCCGTTCGACGATGAGTTCTCCTCGTACTACAACCAAGAACGTGGGGAAGAGATCTACGGCGTATCAAACAGGTTCGCCTCCAGGGGCGAGGGGTGGAACATCTTCCCGCTGGACGTCACCGAGGAAAGCCCATACCAAGGCGGCGGAATCGACTTTGGACGTGTCCAGGCGCCCCTGCCATTCGACACCGTCCAGCCGCTGCTCAATGAGTGCGCTCCGGAGGCACCGAAGCAGCAGGAGGCCATCCTGCCAAGCACAATGCCAACGGCACCGACGCTCGATCCGGAGGGAATGAAGGCCACCGACGCCAAGGGTGGCGAAAGCACCAGCGCCAGCCCGTCCCCAAGTCAAATCCCGGGCACGCCGGAACCGGGGGAATCCAAGGCGCCGAAGGAATCGGCCAAGCCGTCCGCGCCCTCGGGCGAATCGTCCGGTGAACCGTCAGAGGCCCCGAAAGGCAAGTAGGGCCCGGGCCGTGGGTCGGCCGTGCGGGACCGTTCCCCGCGTCAGCCGAGCAACGGGTGCATGGCCAGGAGGAGGACCCCGGCCAGCAATGCACACACCACGGGGGTCGCCACCCAGTGCCTCAGCACCCGGTTCACGTTACGCCAAATGACGGATTCGAAACGCTGGTTGGCGCCGGCTCCAACAATGGAGCTGGTGACGGCCTGCGTGGTGGACAACGGCAGATGGAAGACCATGGCGCCAAGGAAGAGCATGGTCGCGGACACGGACTGGGCGATCATTCCGCGCAGAGGATCAAGGCTCACCAGCCGGTAGGCAATGGTGTGGGCGATGCGCCAGCCGCCAAAGAGCACGCCGGCCGACAGGAACGTGGCCCCAAGCAGCTGCGTGCCGAGCATGATCGACCCGGGTTGGGCCGCGTGGGCGGTCACCAGGGTCAAGGTGAGCATGGCTCCGGTGCGCTGTCCGTCCTGGATGCCGTGGCCCAATGCCACCGCACAGGCGGCAACTGCCTGACCGGCCCGGGAAACCCCGTTGACGTCGGCGGCGCTCGAATGCCGCACCAGCCAGGTGGCCGGAACCACCAGCAGGTAGGAAAAGGCAAAGGCAACCAGCGGGGTGAAGACCAGCGGGAGCAATACGCCGCCGAAGAGCATGCGCAAGGAATCGTGAACCCCGTCGTCGCCCAGGAAAGCCGAAGCGCCGCTGGCCCCGGCCAGCGCGGAAATCAGTGCATGTGTTGACGAAATTGGAAGGCCCCGCCACCAACACAGGATTCCCCATGCGCCGGCCGCCAGCAGCGCCGCAAGCAGAAGCGTGAGGCCGGGTGTGCCGTCGGGGACATTGAGTTCAACGGCCGAAATCAGGTACACGCCAAAGCTGGTTGAGAGCATGGTGCCGACAAACGTAAAGAACGATGCGACCAAGACGGCGTAGGTGGGGGTCAGCGCCCGGGTGCGCACCGCTGCCGCAACGGAATTCGAGGCATCTCGAAAACCGTTGAGAAAAGCAAAACCGCAGGTGCATGCCAGGACAAGGTACATCATCAGGGATAGAGCGGTCATGGGGAGGCTCAGGATTCCTTGACCAGGACGCGTCCCAAGTGGTCGGCCACCGCACGCAAGGATTGCGCCGAGGCAAGGAACTGCTCGGCCACCGAGCGGTGCCGGATGATGGTGCCAGCCTTGCTCAGCTCGCCGATTTCCCCGATCCAGGTGCGGTGCGTGCGGTGGGCGCGCTTGGAAATCCTGACCAGCTCGAGCCACAGGTCTTCGAGGTCGTCCATGCGCTGCAAATTGCCCAGTGCGTCCGTGGTGAGTTCGGCCTGGCGGCCGATGAGCTCAAGCTGCTCGGCTGCCCGGTGGGAGAGCTGCCTGCTCCCCAGATGGGCGATGAGGTCGCCGGCGCCGCTGAGCTGTTCGACGGCTTCGTGCAGCAACCGGGAAAAAGTGTAGATGTCCTCGCGCGGCAACGGGTTCACGTAGCTGGTGCGCAGGTGGGTGAGCACCGCGTAGTGGAGGTCGGTGGTTTTTACCTCGGAGGCGTTCAGTTCGTCCAGATGCTGTTGGCGGTCCTCGTCGGATCCGAGCATTTCGGAAAGAATGCCAACGCATTGGTGGACTTCGGTGGCCAGCTCGCGCAACAACTCGAGGCCACGCGTGTCCGAAGGGAAAAATCTAAACTTCACGAAGTACCACCGGGTGCGAATGTATGGAAACAGGTCGTGCCCAGTTTACGGGGCAAAGGTTAACAAGCCCGGTTTCGTTGGTGGAGGGTGCCTGGGGCAGATATCCGGGAGCCCGGATGGGTGAAGTTTAGTGGTGCCGAACCGGGAGCGCCTCTCGGCGGAAGGCCGCTCGTAGCGGCTGAAAGTTGGAGCCCGGGGCTGCCGCGATCCGGCACCATGAGTCAATTTTTCTCGTATCGGGCCCCTGCTGTCAACACGAAAGGTGTCAATACGCGCTTAGCGTGAAGGAACTCTCAGTCGAGTTCCCCACGCCGCCACAACTCGGCGGAGGCTTCCAGGTCCTCGGCCGTCTTTAGCAGCGAGTGGGCCCTGCGTGTCATCACCGAGGCGCGCGACTCGTGTGAAAGTTCGGCGGCATCCGCCTGTTCGGCCTGCCCCAGGGCAATGACCCGGCAGTAGGCAGCGGTGCGCTCCAATGCCACGTCGAAGTCGCCCTCGAAGGCTCCAGTGAGGATCGAAGTTGTCATTTCGCGCAGCTCATCCGCTCCCGGGGGCTCGGCGGCCCCGGCGATGGCCCGGGCGACCTCGGCTTTCCGGGCGCCCGCCGCAAAGAAGGAAGCCATGGCCTCGGCGTTGCCCAACGTCGCGGCACGAATCGCGTAGAGCCGCCAGAGTGCGCCGGGCAGCGACCGCGCCGGGGTCTTGGACCAGAGCTCGGCAACGATCTCCAGCCCTTCGTCCTCGGCAAGGGTCACGAGCCGTTCGCGCACCTGGGGATCGGCACTGACCTTGCCGGCACGCACCAACGCCTGGGCGGTCAGGTGCGCAGCCTCGGAAATCCGTGCGGGATCAACCCCGCCCTCGAATGGATCAAAGTCCATGGGGGCGAAAGGTTTGGGTTTGTGGTGGCGGAACGTGGTTACCGGGGGAGTCGTCGCTGGGTGGCCCTTCATGGCCTTGAGGATACTCTGTTCAGCTGGATGCTTGCTCATCGAGCGGAAGCCGGGACGACCCTGCTGCGATGTGGGTTGCGACCAATGCCGTCACGGTTCCGCCCAAGGCAAGGCCGGCGAGCACCACCAGCTGGAACTGGGCTGCCTCCAAAGCGGGGGCGCCGCCAAAGAGGGCGCCAACGAAGGCGCCGGGCAGCGTGACAAGTCCGGTTGACTTGGTTTGGTCGAGGTTCGGGATCAGGGCTTCGCGCACGGCCATGCTCCGTGCGGTCTTGGTGGATTCGCGAGGCCATGCACCGAGCGCGAGCCAGCCCTCGACCTCGCCGCGCTGTGCGCGCACATTCACCAGATAGTGGCGCAGCGCCATTGTTGAAGCGGTCATGCGTCCACCAATGATGATGCCGGCGACGGCAATGACCGATTGGGCCCCCAAACCGACCAGTCCGGTTCCCAGGATGACAGCGAGGGATAGCAATGCCCCGCAGACGGTCTCCGCTATGCCGGCGCGTGCGCCCAGAGGCAGGGATGCCGCTCGCCGGGCCGTGGTGAAAGACGCCGTCGAAAGCATAAGGATGACAAAGAGCACGGCCGTCCACGGGACGGATTCGACCCCGCGCAGCAGTAGGGTGATTGCGGCCAGCTGGACCCCGGCGCGAATGATTGCCACCAGCGGAAGCGCGCCCAGTCGGATGCCCGCATGGGGCAACAAGGCCGTCGCTGCAAGGACCATCGCAAGGATGACCACGGCAAACCTGATGTATTCAAACACTTCATGAATTTACCAAGGTTGTCCAAAACCTGCCCGATTATCAGCTAATATAGGTGTTGGCCTTGTGCCATGCGCCTTTAGCTCAGTTGGTAGAGCACTGGACTTTTAATCCATTGGTCGCGGGTTCGACCCCCGCAGGGCGCACAGAACCACCCCCGTTCCCCTTGTGGGAGCGGGGGTTTTCTGTTGCTAGGACGATGTGGCCAGTCGAAACGCCGATGCCCAAGGTCCACCAGTTCAGTTTTGAATCATGATCACCACAAGCCCTTTAACGCCCTTCCCCTTCCAGACATATGCTGTTCGCGATTGCCACCCCCGCTGTTCCGCTACATTGTTCGGGACGACCGCTACAGAGTATGGCCGCATGGAAACATGGATTGACCGCCTGGCAACAAAAGCCGTTGCTAGCGTGGAGAAATGCAGTTCTGCGAACCCGCCCGCGTGATTGACGCGCAATATCTCACTCCCCATATGATCCGCATCCGCCTGGAAATTCTGGGCAACTGGCGGTGGCCGACCCACGGGATTGGCGACGATAAGATCGACCTCGCATTCCCGCGAGCAGGGGAGACCAGGGCCGACGTCGAATATTTTAACCGCGACGACTATGGCTCGGGCGCATCCACGGGCGAGCCCCCATGGCGGCATTACACGGTGCGCCGCGTGCACGACGGCGGCGCCGTCCTCGACATCGACTTCGTGGTGCACGAGGGCGGATTCGCCTCCGAGTGGGCTGCTCGCGCGGAACCCGGGCAGGTGCTCGGCGTGTTCAGCACGGACGCACCCCGCGCCTACTTCGCTCCGCCCGGCAATATGCGGCAGCTGCTGCTCGTGGCCGACGCGACGGGACTGCCCGGACTAGGGCGCATCATCGAGGGTCTGCCGCCCGGAACGGCGGCGCACGCAATCGTCGAGGTGCCGTCCGAGGATGACCAGCAGCTGTTCGAAACCGCTGCGGAGGTCACCTTCGATTGGCTCATCGGCACCGGCCTTGGACGGACCCGCAGTGCGCTGCCCAAGGCCGTCGAGGCTTGGTCTGCACCGACCGAACTCGATTATGCCTGGGTGGCCTGCGAGGCGGCCGCGAGCCGTCGTATCCGTCGTCACCTGCGCGCAGGGCTCGGGCTTGATCGCCGCAGTCACATCGCCGTTGGGTACTGGACTGATGGGCACATTGGACACTTCGAGCAGGACGAGCACCAGCACCAGCACGACGCGGCGCACTGAGATGCCCGCAAGTATAGGAATGGAGCCGGTTCAGTTGCTGGTGGCCCAACCCAAGATGCCATTCGCCATCACCTTGCCGGTGGATTTCCCGCCAACTGGCCGGGGGGGGGAAGTTGTTTACCCGCCATGTGCGGATCTTGACTGCGCCGGGACCCTCATTTTTCGGTGTTCGAACCGTAGCGAAGAGTGGTCGGCAACCGGGAATCGTCGACAGGTCCAGGTCCGTCGGCAACGACCCCGACTTCATCTGGCGAGTCGGCTCCGATGCCCGGGGCACCCCAAAGAGCAAGGGGGATCGTTTGGGAAATGCGCGGATGGGGAACATATCCGGGCAAGCTACGGCGTTGAGTTGCGGGTTGCCACATTTCCTTGAGGCGCTGCCGGGGCACTGCGGCCGGAGAGCAGCACAAGCCTTTGGGTGGCCCGGGTCATCGAGACGTAGCGGTCGACGGCACCCTCGATGCTGGTCCCGAATTCCTCCGGGTCGACGAGGACAACGAGGTCGAACTCGAGGCCCTTGGCCAGTTCCGGGGTCAGCGACCTGATGCGTGAGGTAGATGTGAACGCGGGATCCCCGATGACACAGGCAATGCCGTCCTCGTGCGCGGCCAGCCATCGCTGCAGGATCGAATCCAGTTCCCTGACGTGTGCGTGGACCACAGGGATGCCGCTGCTGCGCACCGAGGTCGGCACGTTGGCATCGTGCAGGGCGGCCCGGATCGCCGGTTCTGCCTCCATCATGACCTCCGTCGGCGTGCGGTAATTGATGTTCAGGGAAGCCATGGCGATGTCGCGGAACCCTACGCGTTCCAGGCGTTGCCCCCACGACTCGGTGAATCCGTGCCTGGCCTGGGCCCTGTCCCCGACGATGGTGAAGCTCCGCGACGGGCAGCGGCTCAGCAGCATGTGCCACTGGGCATCGGTCAGTTCCTGTGCCTCGTCGACGACGATGTGCGCAAACGGGCCGGCCAGCCGGTCCGGGTTGTTCTCCGCCAGGGCGTCCTCGTCGATGATGACCGGCTGGAGGTCCGCCTGGCGCAACATTGTCACGAGGCCCGTGCCGTCGTCGTCCGCCGCGATCAACTCGTCAACGACCCTGGCCATCTGTTCCCGCTCGGCGGCGACGGCGGCCCGGTGCGCCTGCCGGCGCCGGGAGGCTTGCGGGTCGCCGAGGCGTTGCCGTGCCGCGTCCAGCAGCGGCAGGTCGGACACGGTCCAGGCCCGGGGGTCCGGGCGCTGCAGCAGGCGGACCTCCGCGTCGGTGAGCCAGGGTGCGCATGCGTGCAGGTACCCGGGTGCGGAGAACAGGTTCGCGACGAGGACCGTTGCGTCGAAAAGCGGCCACGCCCGGTTGAAGGCCCCGGCCAGTTCCGTGTTCTGCAGCAGGGCGCGGCGCAACAGTCCAGAGGGAACGCCACCGTCTTCGCTGGCTTCCCCGTCGTTGGCGAGCTTGCCGGCCAGGATCGACAGCAGCGCCTCCCAGACCTGGTCGCGGGCCTCGTTGTGGGGCGTTCCAGGTTCCGCGGCCCCGAACGCGTCCGCCCAGTCGGCGGGGCCCAGCCAGAGTTCCGCCCAGGGGGTCTCCACCAGCAGGCCCTCGGAGGGTGGCTGCTCATACATGGCAACGGCCGGTTCGATGGCCTTCACCATGGTGGCCAGGGACTTCAGTCGGGCAATCTCCGGGTCGGATTCGACGGCGGCGGTGCCGCCCTCGGCGACCAGGTCCCGCAGGGTGCAGGTCTGCACGCCCTCCTCGCCAAGGCTCGGCAGCACGTCCGCAACATAGGCCAGGTAGGGCTGGTGCGGACCGACGAACAGCACCGAACCCCGGCGCTCGCCGAGTCGCGGGTCCGAGTAGAGCAGGTAGGCGGCCCGGTGCAGGGCCACGACCGTCTTGCCGGTGCCGGGGCCGCCGTCGACAACCAGCGCCCCGCGGGATCCGGCACGGATGATTGCGTCCTGGTCCGCCTGGATGGTGCCGACAACGTCGCGCATCCTGGGCGACCGGCTGCCGCCGAGGCTCGCGATGAAAGCGGACTGGTCATCGAGCGCGGCGTTGGATTCCAGCCCGTCCCGCGTGAACGCCTCGTCCCAGTAGTCGCCGACCCGGCCGCGGGTCCAGCGGTACCGGCGGCGGCTCGCAAGGCCCATCGTGTTGGCGTGGGTTGCGGCGAAGAACGGTTCTGCGGCAGGTGCCCGCCAATCGACAAGAAGCCTGCGGCCGTCACCGTCGGTCAGGCCGATCCGCCCGATGTACACGGGTTCCGGATCGTCGGTCATGACAAGGCGACCCAGGCAGAGGTCCATGCCGTAGCGCTGCAGAAGGCCCAACCTGGAGCTGATCCGGCGGATTTCGGCGTCGCGTTCCACTCCCTCCTGGCCCTTGCCGCCCGGTGCCTTGCGCTGGGCATCGAGGTGCCGGGCAAGGTCGGCGATCTGCAGGTCCAGGCTCCGGGCGATCGCCGCGAAGTGCTGTTCGTCGCGGGCTATCAGCATCGGGTCGGCCTTGGCGGCCAGGTGGGCGGGGAGGTTGAACGCAGTGGTCTTGACCTGGGTCATGGGATCATCTCCGGTATCGATACGGGGCGCGTGAAACGGCCGAACAGCATCCTCGGCCGGGAGGGGGAGGCCCCGTGGCGTGGGCTGGTTTCGCTGCCCGCGGGCACAAGGACGCGTTTCCGAACATTGAGTATGCGCCTTGCAGGGGTCCTTGCGGCAAGGCCCCCCGTGCGTTATAAATTGGAAATGGAGAGGAACGTTTTCTCCTGTTTTGTGGCACGAAGCAATCCCTGTTTCCAGTATTGGAACGGGGATTTTCCTTTGGGTCCGCTGCATCGACCGCTATGGCTGAACCACGCGGAAGCTGGCTGATGACCAGGCATGTGAATCACGTGCGGCGGATGTAGGGGCGTGAACCTTGCGGTAGGACTGCGCTTCGGGCCGCCGACCCGTTCAGCGGGCACGAAAGATGCACGCGAAATGCCAAATGTTGCGTGGGGCACATTTTTCCCACTATGTTTAACGGGTCAGGCGAAACACTTCTGAAGTTTCTGCCGTCGCTCTAAAAATGGGCGAGATCCGGGTTCATTGCCCGAAGACGAATATGGCCCTCACAGTTGTTTGCTACATTCGAAAGTCACAAAAATGCCTACAATTTCTGCCGCGGTTTCCCGCGCCCTTTTAACCTGCACTTCCGAAATCTTCGGGGTCATGGGCAACGGAAATGCGCACTTCCTTGACGCCTCGGTTCGCACCGGATTCCGCTTCACCGCCGTCCGCCACGAATCGGCCGCAGTCACCGCCGCCGACGCCTACTTCCGGATCACCGGCAAGCCAGCGGTTGCCACAACCACCTACGGGGCCGGATTCACCAACGCCATCACCCCGCTGGCCGAAGCCGCAGCAGCAGGAATCCCCATGGTCCTGGTGACCGGCGACCAGCCAACCACCGGCGCCCGCCCCTGGGACGTGGACCAGACGGCAATCAACGCCGCAGTCGGCGCCACGACCTTTGTGGTTGACGCGCAAAACCCAGTGGCAATCACCCTCGCGGCGGTGGCCTATGCATTGCGAGAACGCGTACCCGTTGTCATCTCCCTGCCCTATGACATAGTGGCCGACGAAGCGGCAGACGAGCCGGACCTGACGCTCGCGGACTTCAACCTGGACCCCGGCTACCCCGTGGCGGCGCCGGAATTGCTGGCCCAGGCGGCAACGGCACTGAGCGCGGCCAAACGTCCACTGGTCCTCTACGGGCGCGGCGCACGCCTTTCCAACGCCGCCGAGGCAATCGGCGCGCTCGCCGACAAGCTCGGTGCCCTGAGCTCCAGCACCGTGCTGGCGGCAAACCTCTTGTCTTCCCGTCACGGCGACCTGGGCATCACCGGAGGCTTCTCCTCCGAAGAGACCGCGGCGCTGATCCACGAGGCAGACACCGTCCTGGTGCTTGGCGCAAAGCTGAACCAATTCACCATGCGCTTCGGCGACCTCTTCAACGATTCGGCGCAGGTCTTCCAGGTGGATGTCGCACCGGCCGCAACAAACCCGCGCGTCGATGCGTTCATCCGCGCCGACGCAGCCGCCGTGGCCGCGGCGCTGGCCGGCATGGTCGAGGAACGGACCGGTGAAGGATCCTGGCTCGGCCAGGTCGGCGACCGCCTCGGAAAGATCAACGAGCACGCCCGGGGCGACGAAACCGCCCCCGACGGGCTGCTGGACCCGCGCTCGGTGGCCCGGACCCTCAACTCGATCCTCCCGGCGCAGCGCCTGGTGGTCCAAGACGGCGGACACTTCATCGGATGGGGACCCATGTACTGGGACATCCCGGGTCCGCAGGCGCTGAACCTGGTCGGGACCGCCTACCAGAGCATCGGCATGGGCCTGGCCTCGGCGGTCGGTGCCGGCGCCGCGGCCGGGGAAGGCGAGACCGTGGTCCTTGCCTCCGGCGACGGGGGTTTCCTCATGGGCCTTGCCGACCTAGAATCGGTGGTCCGCTCGGTGCGCAGCGGCGTCATCGTGATCTACAACGATGCCAGCTACGGGGCCGAGGTGCACCAGTACGGCTCGATCGGCCTGCACGAGGAGCCGATGCTCATTCCCGAGGTTGATTTCGCCGCAGTTGCCCGCGGACTCGGCGCCGAAAGCACCAAGATCCGCTCGCTGGAAGACCTTGCGGAGTTGCGCCAGTGGGTTGCGGACGGCGCCAACGGGGTGTTCCTCGTTGACTGCCGCATCAGTGCGACGGTCAGGGCCCCGTACATGGAGGAAGTCCTCGAGGCCAACCGCAAGACCGCCCTGGCCCGCGGCTAGCGAACAATCCCTTGGGGAGGGTGCCCGGCTCGGCGCATGTATTTGGACTGATCCGGGCACCTTTTTGTTTCACGTGAAAACTTTTTGGGCGGTCCCGAAAAAACCTACCAAAAGGTAGGTTGGACGTTTAGTGTGGGATGGTGCGATACCTGAACCTGCTGGCGCTTGGCGCGGCAACCCTCACCGCGGCGGCGGCAATGGGGCTTGCCCCGGTTCATGCGCAATCCATTCCCGCAGTGAAGGCGGCCCACGTGAACCAAGTATCCACCAGACCAGCGCCGTACCCCGAGTCGCTCGAAACCCCGGCGCGCGGCCTGCGCGTTGCCACCTTCAACGCCTCGCTGAACCGCGGCAGCCAGGGGCAGCTGAAGCAGGACCTGGCGGGTCCCGAGGACCCCCAGGCGCGGGCAGTGGCGGAGATCGTGCAGCGCAACGCCCCCGACATCCTGCTGCTCAACGAATTCGACTACGACGCGGCGGGCAACGCGGCCGGGCTGTTCAAACAGAACTACCTGTCGGTTCCCCAGCGGGGCCAGCCCGCCATCGACTACCCCTACGTCTATCTGGCGCCATCCAACACCGGGATTCCCAGCGGAGCAGACCTGGACGGGGACGGGGTCGTGGGCGGAGCCGCCGACGCGCTGGGCTACGGCGACTTCGAGGGCCAGTTCGCCATGGTGCTCTATTCGAGGTACCCCATCGACACGGCAAACGTCCGGACCTTCCAGGAGTTCCTGTGGAAGGACATGCCGCACTCGCAATTGCCGACCACGTACTACGACAAGGTGGTGCAAGGCGTGTTGCGGTTGCCCAGCAAGTCAATGTGGGACGTTCCCGTGAAAGTCGGGAAGGACACCGTCCACATCGT
This sequence comes from Paeniglutamicibacter kerguelensis, assembly GCF_017876535.1. Taxonomy (NCBI): domain Bacteria; kingdom Bacillati; phylum Actinomycetota; class Actinomycetes; order Micrococcales; family Micrococcaceae; genus Paeniglutamicibacter; species Paeniglutamicibacter kerguelensis. The sequence continues at coordinate 449,142 of NZ_JAGIOF010000004.1, read as the reverse complement.
TGCCGCGCACCCCACGCCCCCGGTCTTCGACGGCCCGGAGAAACGCAACAAGCGCCGCAACCACGACGAGATCCGGCTTCTCAACGACTACGTCGGCGGAGCGGCAGGGGCAGGCTACATCTACGACGACGAGGGCGTCCGCGGGCCGTTGAGGCCGGGAAGCAAGTTCGTGGTGATGGGCGACCTGAATTCGGATCCCGCCGCCGGCGACTCGGATCCGTCGTCGATCAACGCACTGCGGAAAAATCCGCTTCTAGTCGATCCCCTGCCCGCCTTGGACACCGCCGATTTCGGCCGCGGAGCCGACGGCATCATGCGTGTCGACTATGTGCTGCCCTCGACCGCGCTGCAGGTGAGTGACGCCGGGGTCTTCTGGCCCGGGCCCGGCCAAAGCGGCGCGGACCTGGTCGCCGGATGGCCCCCGCCGAGCAGCGACCACCGGCTTGTCTGGGTCGACCTGGACGTCCTCGGGTAAGCGGTCCGCATCCGGGCGGATGCCTCGATGAAACGCCGGAGGGGCGGCCGGATCGGCCGCCCCTCCGGCGTTTGCGTTGGTGCCCGCGGTGTCAGGCGCGCTGCCCCGCCTCGGCGGGTGCGGAGGCCCCGTCCGCAGGCAGGTCGCTGCCAGAATCCGGGCCGTCACCCTCGAGCCTTTTGCGCCGGCGCTGGGCCAGGGCGTTGAGCACGGCAATGGCGATGATCAATCCGGTGGTGGCGATCAGCTGGGTGCGGCTGGCCGGGTCAAAGAGTGCCAGCACCACAATGCCCGCGAGCATGGCCAGGGCCAGCAGCGACAAATATGGGAACCCGGGCATACGAACCGGAAGGACCACGCTCGGGTCCTTGTCGGCGCGCAGGCGCAGCACCAGCTGGGACACCGCAATGAATCCCCAGGTGACAAGCAGCGTGGAGCCCACCGCGTTGAGCAGCATCGGCATGACCAGGTCCGGCGCAAGGTAGTTCATGACAACCGCCACGATGCACAGGACGACCGAGCCGAGCACGGCGATGTACGGGGTCTTGTTCTTGTTCCGCACCATCACCACGCGCGGGGCAAGCTTGCGCTCGGAGAGTGAAAGAAGCATGCGCGATGCCGCATATATGTTTGCGTTCATCGCCGAAAGCAGTGCAACGACGACCACCAGTGCCATGATCGTGTCGATCCACGGAATGTGCGCGGCGCCCAGCACTGCCACAAACGGACCGGCCGCAAGCTCCGGTGAATCCCACGGCAGCACCGCGACCATGACCAGCGCCGAACCGATGTAGAAGACCAGCACGCGCACCAGCACGCCGCGAACGGCCTTGCGGATGCTCTTGCGCGGGTCGTTGCTTTCGGCCGCGGCGATCGCCACGATCTCGATGCCGCCAAAGGCGAAGACCACCATCAGCAGGCCCGCGCATAGTCCCACGATGCCGGTGGGCATGAACCCGCCGTGGGCCACGAGGTTGCTCAGCCCCTTGGCCTCAACGCCAGGCACCAGGCCGAGGACCAGGGCCGCGCCGACGGCAAGGAACACGACGATCGCCGCGACCTTCATGAAGGAGAACCAGAACTCGAACTGGCCGAACTTGGACACGTGGGCCAGGTTGATGGCCGTCAGCAGCCCCACGAAGATCAGCGACCAGGTTCCCTGCGAAACCCCGGGTATCCAGCCGCCGATGATCGCCGCGGCCCCGGTGGCTTCCGCCGAAATGACGATGACTGCCTGGATCCAATACAGCCAGCCGATCACCGCCCCGGCGTTCGGGCCCAGCGCCTTGGTGGCATACACGGAAAACGAGCCGGACGACGGGTTGGCTGCGGCCATTTCGCCGAGCATGTTCATGATCAGGATGACCAGGAAGCCGGCCAGCGCAAAGGCCAGGATGACGCTGGGTCCGGCCACCGCAACGGCCTGCCCCGACCCGATGAACAGGCCGGCCCCGATGGCGCCGCCAATGCCCATCATGGTGATTTGCCGGGTGGTGAGGTTGTTTCCGGAACCCGTGGTGGTGCTGTTAGACATGCGCTGGGGACTCCTGCAATGCGGCGATGACGGCGCTTGCAATCAGCGCGTTGGCAGGCTCCGAACCAATGGAAATGCGGATTCCCTCACCGACGAAGGCACGGGCCCAGATGCCCGCGGCGCGCAACGAGGCGTCGACGGCGGCTGTCCGCTCCCCGGTGTCGAGCCAGATGAAGTTCGCGTGCGAGTCCTCCAGCTCCACGCCCGCCTCGCGGAGGGCGGCGACCAGCTTTGTGCGCTCTTCGATCAACGTGTCGATGCGCACCTGCAGTTCCGGTTCGTTTTCCAGGCTCAGCACCGCTGCGCGCTGGGCCAGGGCCGTCACGCCGAACGGGACGGCGGTCTTGCGCAGGTTTTCCGCCACGGCGGGAGGCGCGATGGCGTATCCGATGCGCAGGCCGGCCAGGCCGTAGGCCTTGGAGAAGGTGTGCAGCACCGCAACGTTGGGGTAGCGGCGGAAGAAGTCCATGCCGATCGCGGATTCGCCGTGCACATTGAAGTGCACGTAGGCCTCGTCGATGACAACAAGCACGCGGGCCGGGACCTTGGCCATGAAGGCGTCGACCGCGGCGGAGTCCACCACGGTGCCGGTCGGGTTGTTGGGGTTGCAGATGAAGACCAGCGACGTGCGCTCGGTGATCGCAGCGGCCATGGCCTCGAGGTCGTGGGCGCCCGCGGCGTCCAGCGGAACCATCACGGGGACGGCGCCGGCAACGTGGGTGAGGATCGGGTAGGCCTCGAAGGAGCGCCAGGCGAACATGACTTCGTCGCCGGGGTTGGTCGTCGCGTGGATCAGCTGTCCCGCGACCTCCACGGATCCGGCACCCAGGGCGATGGTCCCCGGGTCTACGCCGAAGCGCTCGGCCAGCATGCCGACCAGTTCGGGGGCCGCGGCGTTGGGGTATTCGTTGATGCGTCCCAATTCGGCAGCGAGGGCGGTCGTGACGGCGGACAGCGGCGGGAACGGGTTCTCGTTCGAAGAGAGCTTGAACGCCTGTTCGTGCTCGCCGGGGGTGGCCCCCTGCTTGTATGCAGGGATCGCTTGGAGTGAAGTGCGCTGGGCGATTGTCATCGTGCCTCCGTGGAATATACCGGGGGCGCGTCGTCGGTGACGCGCCTCACATAAACTACGAAGCTGGTGTCCGCCGGTCAACTGCCCAGCGAAAGACCATACAAGATGTACACGAAGAGTAGCGATGGCAGTTAAATGTTAGGCATTGTGCCCAGCATTTTTCGTAGCCGAACTTAGCCTACCGCCATTGCGGGCCGAAGGTTCACGCGGTGCGGTTGGCGCTTCCTCGTCGTCCGCGGAGTTTTGCCGGACGGCCTCCCAAGCCAGGGGAAGGGTCCGGTTTTCAAAGTGCGTTTCCAGCACGATCGAGGACGAGGACCTGCTCATTCCCTCGGTAACCGAAATCGCATCCAGCACCCGCTGAAGGTCCTTGGTCGACCGGGCCACGATCTTCACCAGCATGTCGCTCGAACCGGACACCGTGTGCATTTCCAGGATCTCGGGGATCTTGGCCAGTTCCGCGGCGACCCCGACCTGCCCGCGCCTCTGTTGGATCTTCAGCGAGCAGAAGGCGGTCACGGGGTATCCCATGGCCGTGGGGTCGATTTGCGGTGCTATGCGGGTGATGACACCCGACTCGTGGAGCCTGTTCAAGCGGTTTTGCACCGTGCCGCGGGCAACGCCCAGCCGCTTGGAGCACTCCATGACCCCGATGCCCGGTTCGTCGGTGAGCAACTCGATCAAAGACACGTCCAGCGAATCGATTCTCATGCGCCCTAGTATGGGACGCTTCGCGCCGTTGACGCGAATTTGCGCCGACCGGAATCCGTGTTCCGCCCTTCTCGTCTCAGCGCCCCAGAATATGCCGCAGATGCTCGTTGAGCATGGTGCCCTGCGGGTCCGCGGCATCGCGCTGGGCCAGGAATTCATCGAAGCGCGGGTAGACGGATGAGAGGTAGGAGGAATCCCTGGTGTGCAGCTTGCCCCAGTGGGGCCGTCCGCCGTAGTGCACAAAGACCTGCTCCATCGCCTGAAAGAATTCCCGCGAGGGTTCGCCCGCGTAGCGATGCACGGCAATGTAGGCGCTTTGCCTTCCCGAGGCGGTGCCCAGCCAGGTGTCGTCGGCACCGGTGGCCCGCACCTCCAGCGGGAAAGAAATCTTTTGCGGGTGGGACTCGAGGGCCGTGCGGACGGCTGCGAACACCTCGGGCAGCGCGGCCAATTCGACCGAGTACTCCATTTCGCGGAAGCGCACGCGGCGGGGAGCGACGAAGACCCGCTCGGACTGGTCGGTGTAGCTGCGCACGGCCAGCGCCTTCGCCGCGAGTTTGTTGATCGGCGGAACCGTGGCGGGGATCTTGGCACCCACCTGGCACAGCGCGGCGAATGCCGCATTGCCCACCAGCTCGTCGCTGATCAGGCGGCCGTGCCAGGGCACGGGGTCCAGCGGCGCGTCATCGGGCAGGCGCATATTGGTCTTGGCCAGGGCCGTATCCGTGTAGGGGAACCAATAGAACTCCAGGTGGTCGCTCAGCACCACGCGGTCGACAAAGGATTCAAGCATCCCGGCCAGCGGCTCGGGTTCCTCGCGGGCATGGAGCTTGAAGCGGGGCACGCATTGCAGCGTGATCTCCGTCAGCACGCCCAAGGCGCCCAGGCCCACCCGGGCGGCCTGGAAAAGCCCGGGATTCAGGGTGGGGGAGCACTCGCGCGCCTCGCCGTCGGGCAGGATGATCCGCAGGGCGGTGACGGCCCCGGAGAAGCCGGTGAAGGCAAGGCCCGTTCCGTGGGTCGAGGTGTTGATCGCTCCGGCCAGCGACTGGTGGTCGATGTCGCCCATGTTGGCCAGGGCCAAGCCGTAGGGCTCCAGAAGGCGCCCGATGTCGCGCAGCCTGGTTCCCGCGCGAAAGCGCACCTGGTTGGTGGGCAGGTCAACGCGGATGATGCCGCTGAAATGATCAAGCGAGAGCAGCGTCCCGCTGGTTGCCGCGAGGGGCGTGAATGAATGCGCGCCGCCAACCACCTTCAGGGTGGAACCAGTGTCATTTGCGGCACCGAGAAGCTCCATGACTTCGGCTTCGTCTCGCGGCATGGCAACGGTGTCCGGGGTGGCCATCGCGCTTGATGCCCAATTGCGCCATGTCCCGGATTTCGACAGGCCCGGAATGCGTGGATTCCTCACAGGAATGCCTTCCCCTCTGCCCTGTAGGTCGGCCAGGAATCAACGATGTGCCCATGCGAGTACACGGCAATCTCCTCTAGCCGTTCGGCAACCTCGCCGGCCTTGGCGTGCCGGAAATACACGGTGTCGCCGAGTGCCAGCTCTCGTGCGGCATCGCCAACCAGGGGTGTCTGTACTTCGCCCGGCCCCTCGGTGCCGCGGTACTTCAGGCCCGGCGGCCACGCGGGGGTGGGCAGCCGGTCTTGCCCGGCGGGGCCCGAAGCCACCCAGCCGCCCCCGAGCACCGTGACGGTGGACGGGCCCGGCCGCCGGACCACATTCAGCCCGAAGTAGAGGGCGGGCTTCGGCCGGAAATGCCGGTAACCGTCGAAGAGCCCGGGGCCGACGAGTCCCGAACCGGCGGCCACCTCCGTCACCGCGGATTCCCGGGTCGTCGACTCCAGGGAACCCGTGCCTCCGCCATTGACGAATTCGAGGTCCACGAGCGTTTCCAGTGCGGCCACGGCTTCTGCGCGTCGGGTGCGGATGTCGGCCGCCGACGCCCGCTGCATGGCGCGCACGGCCGTACCCTTGGCTCCCGCTTCGCCGTTGCCCACGCCGGCTATCTGGCCCTCGTAGGCCATGAGTCCGACCAGCCGGAGGTTCTTGCGCCGCAGGATCTGGACGGCGAGTTTCGTGACATCCGCGGCGCTGCGCAAGGGGGAGCGCGCGGCGCCGATGGTGACGCCGCGGACCGGCCTGTAGGAGGCATCCATGTCGATGGCGACCCTGACGGGCGGGTGGCCGGGTGCCGCCCGTTCCAGCAGGTCTAGCTGCTCGATGTCGTCGACCATGAGCGTGACGGCCTCGCGCGCCACGTCGCTGGATGCCAGGGCTTGAAGCGCCGAGGCATCCGCGCACGGATAGCCCACCACCACATCGCCGATTCCGGATTCGGCAAGCCAGATGGCCTCGGGGACGGTGAATGCCAGGACGCCGGAGAAGCCGGGTTTGCCTAGGGTGTGCTCGAGGGCGCGGCGAATGCGCAAAGACTTGGAGGCGACCCGGATCGGCTTGCCCGTGGCGCGCTGCACCAGGTCCTTGGCGTTGGCCTCGAAATGTTCCAGGTCCAGCAGCCCCACCGGTCGCGAGACGAGGTTGGCCTCGGCCAGTGCCTCGTCGTACGCCGCAAAGCGGGCGTCAGCAGCCAGCTCGCCGGCCCGGTTCGCTGTTGGTTTTGCGTTGAACACAAACGCCTCCTTAGGCAACCCCTTGCGAGTGATCCCCGTCACCACGGGTTGACCTCAACTTACCGCATGTCCGGGGCGAAATGGCGAAGTGAAACAAGCGGTTACGCTGGGTGCATGGACGAGGCGATCTATTCCCGGGAGGCCGGCCAGCGGGGCAACACCGACCTGGTGGTCCTGCTGCACGGCTACGGGTCGAATCCCGAGCGCATGCTGCCGTGGTTTTCCGCGCTTCCCGCCGGCGCTACCGGTGCCGCGCTCCGCGGACCGTTGGATGTCGGGGGAGACGGGGGCTGGTTCCGGCTGGACTATTTCCTGGCAAACGATTTCGCCGAAGTGGTCTCCGCCGCCCATCGGGTCTTTGACTGGCAAGACAAGTACGCAATCGGCTACCGATCGATCAGCCTGCTGGGCCATTCCCAGGGGATGGCCATGGCAACCACGCTGCACAGGCTTCGCCCGGGGACCTACAAGTCGCTGGTCGGGCTTAGCGGGTTTGTGTTGTCCAACGAACTGTTGAACCTCACCGACAGCGAACCGGCCCCGGGGCGGGGCGCCCCCTTCTTTTGGGGGCGCGATCCGCAAGACCTGGTGATCAACACCGAAGCGGTGGACTTCACAGCGGACTGGCTGGAGAAGCACACGTCGCTGACTGCACGCAGCTACCCGGGAATGGGGCATGGTTTCGGGTCGGATGAGAACCGGGACGTGGCGAGTTTCCTGAGGCACTACCTGCGGTAGCCGGCGGGCGTTGGCCGGTTCGTGTTGGCAATCAACCGGATGGTTGATTCGCCGCCCGCCGTTTCGCGGCAGGGTGGAGCGTGAGGCGGTTGCGCTTTAAGCCCGAGAGCCAACCGGCTGATTGTTGAACTTGTCGGGCGCCACCGAATGGGAGTGTCACCAAGATGATGCGCATGTTGTACACGGCTTTTACCTTCGGGATCACCGGGGTCCTCTCCGGTCTCTACTACCGGGAGCTGACAAAGGGCAATGGCTTTGTGGACCGTTCGGCATCCCAGCTTCCGCTGGTGCATACGCATCTTTTGATCCTGGGGTTCATCTTCCTGCTGATCATCATGGCACTCGAAAAGATCTTCAGCATTTCGTCCATCGCGCCCCGGGCCTTCGCCTGGTTCTACTGGCTGTGGACTGTGGGGGTGGCGTTGACCGGCGGCATGATGCTGGTGAAGGGAACCCTGGTCGTTGTCGGTGCCGACGCGAGCTCTGCGGCGTTCGCCGGAATCGCAGGCCTGGGGCACATCGCCCTCACCGTCGCCATCGTACTGCTCTTCGTGGCGATGCGTGCGGCGGTCAAAAGGGACGTTTCCGTTGTAGCGCAAAAGGCTGCGCAAGCCGCATAGGTTTCGGCCGACCAAGCAAGGCGGGGCGTGGGTGTTTTCAAGACACCCAGGCCCCGCCCTGTTTGGTGCCGAAGGGGCCGGTAGGCCCATTGCTTAGAGATCTAGGCCAGGGCCTTCGCCTTCAACGTGGCGAATTCATCGGAGGTGATGGCTCCGTCATCGAACAACGCCTTGGCTTCCGCGATCTGCTGGCTTGGAGACGTGGCGGTCGCCAGCGAACGGATGTGGGCTTCGGCGCTGTTCGCGGAATCCTGGGCGCGAATCTCCTGTCGAGCCGCCATGCCTTGGCCGCGAATGATGAGGTAAACCAGCGAGGCGAGGATCGGAAGCACGATGAGCAGGAGTGTCCAGAGCGCCTTGAACCAGCCATTGAGATTGCCATCGCGGAAGAGATCGGTAACGATATGGAATAGAACAATCAGGTATGACAAAAGCAAGAAAATAATGACCAAGGACCATAGTGTTTCAGCGAAATTCATGATATTTCCATCCATAGATATCGATGGGAGCAATCAAAATATCGCACCCAGAAATTTCGGGGTAACCGGAGATTCTACAAAGGTTGGAATTATGTGAAGCGTGAAAATTTATTAACTGCGCATTGATTGTTCCAATAATTTTATGCGACCTTTCGTGATGTATCTAGGTGTGTCGGTCGCCGGTGGATTTCTGGAGGGCAATTAGGTTGATGGCGATGGGGTTTCCGGTTGCCGGCAAAGCCAGGCGATTGCCCCTCCAAAAACTGTCTGCGCTTTCGCCCTGCGAATAACACCCGTGCCCGGAAGGCGCTGCTGCCCCTAGAGTTGATCCCAGAATGAAAAAGAACCCGATCACCTCCAGCGTTATTGGCCCCGACGGCAAGCCCGTGGCTGGAATCCAGGGTGCCATCATGAAAGCCGTGGGTGTTCAGCGACCACTCGTCCTGGCTTACCTGCGCCGATTGCGCCGCAAACACCCCAATTACACCGCTGCGGAACTCGCAAAGCTGGTGGAACGCGACTACTTGTTGGCAATCACCGGTTCGGGCGCGGCAGTAGGAGCCACCGCGGCGCTCCCTGCGGTGGGGACCGCCGCCGCCCTGGGTTTTTCCGCCGCGGCGACCGTGGGGTTCCTCGAAGCCAGTGCTCTCTACGGGCAGTCACTGGCCGAACTCCACGGAATCGCGATCGAGAACCCGGACAAGGCGCGCCTGCTCGTCATGGCGATCCTGTTGGGTGACGAGGGCAGTTCCATGATTTCCGCGCTGACCCACCAAGCTGTCGGGCGCGGTGCGGGCCCCGTCAAGGGGTGGGCCGCCATGTTTGGTGCCAACAAGCCCGCCAGCCTCTGGAGCACCATGCAGGGGGCCATGCAAAAAACCTTCATGAAGAAGATGCTGACAACACAGGGCGCCTCGATGCTGGGCCGCATCGTGCCTTTCGGGATTGGTGCGGCCATCGGCGGGGTGGGCAACCGCTACCTGGGCAAACGGGTTGTTGAAGCGGCCTCACTTGCGTTTGGCACGTTGCCCACGACGATTCCCAAACAACTGCTCAGCGATCGCGATCGGGAATCCGGAGTGGTCGTCGTGCCCCCGCGCACCCACGCCACTGAAGCCGATGCGGCCGCGGAAGTCGAGGCAGCGATCGAAGCCGAGCGTTCCCGTCGCATTCAAAATGCAGGTCAACAACCGTAAGGACTAGCCCAGCAGGGCGTTGGCCAAGGTGAATATCGCCAGCCCGGCCAGCGACCCGACAACGGTGCCGTTGATGCGGATGAATTGCAGGTCCCTGCCAACCTGAAGCTCGATCTTGTCGCTGGTCTCCTTGCCATCCCATCGGGCCACGGTGTCGGTGATCAGCGATGTGATTTGTCCACGGTAGTTGTCAATGAAGTAGCCTGCGGCATTGGAAACCCACAAGTTCACCTTCGCCGCAAGCTGTTCGTCCTCACTGAGCCTGCGGCCGAGATCGCGGATTCCGGCAACCATCGACCGGCGCAATTCGGATTCGGGGTTGTTCATTGCATCCACCAGGGCGGCCTTGACCGATGACCAGGTCGTGGCCGCCAACTCACGCAATTGCGGATCGCCCAAGAGCGATTGCTTCAGCGCTTCGACCTTTTCGACCATCAACGGGTCGTTCTGCATGTCAGTGGCGAAGGTCTTGAGCCAGACATCGATACTCAAGCGCATGGGATGGGTCGGATTGGCTCGAACGCCTGCAACGAATTTGGTCAATTCCCGGTGGATTTTTTCGCCAAGCAACGCATCCACCAGCGAGGGAACCCACGACGGTGAGTGTTGGGACACCGTGGAGATGAGCATGGCGCGGTTGCTGGCGACCCATTTTTCCGCGCGCTCTGCGAGCAGGTCGATGGCGGGTTTGTGGTGCCCGTCCTCGATGACACGCTGCATGATTCGACCCAAGGTGGAAGACCATTCCGGGGCGAGCATATGTTTCTTGGCCAGGGATTCAATCAGCACCAGGACATCCCGGTCGTCAAGCACCTCAAGGACCGCGCCGATGACAGTTGCCGCTTCCTGGGCGACCCGCGTGGCCGATTCTTCCTTCGCCAACCAGCGGCCGGCGCTACCGGCCACGTCAAGCTGCTGCAGCTTCACGTCGACAACCTCCCGCGACAGGAAATTCTCCTGGACGAATTCGCCGAGGCTTTCGCCGATCTGGTCCTTTTTGCGTTCAATGATTGCCGTGTGCGGAATCTTCAGGCCCATGGGGTGGCGGAACAGCGCGGTGACGGCGAACCAGTCGGCCAATGCGCCGACCATTCCGCCCTCGGCGGCGGCCCGCACATACTCAAGCCACGGGTATTGGGGTTGCAATGCGAAGGCCACGGCAAAGATGACTGCCATGACGATAAGCAGACCGGTGGCCAGCCGTTTCATGTGGCGCAGCGACGCGGCTTTGGCCGCATTGTTTTCCGCTGCAAGGGACGGTCTGGTGGTTGACATTGGACGTGGCTCCCGCGCCTGAAAGATGGATGGAACAGGATTCCACGATAGTTCACCTGCCGGTTGGAGCGGACGGGTACGCGCCAACCCGGAGCAGGTTGTAGCGTGAACGTCATGCGCACCCTCGTCTATGCCCACCGCGGATCATCGAAGGCCTATGCCGAAAATACCCGGGCGGCCTACATGCAGGCGCTGGTCGACGGCGCCGACGGAATCGAATGCGACGTGCACCTGAGTTCCGACGGGTTTGTGGTGTGCCACCATGACCCCACCGTCGACCGCACCTCCGATTCCACCGGAAGGGTCGGCGAAAAAACGCTGGACCAACTGAGAAACCTGGATTTCTCGTCTTGGAAGAACCCCTCGATCCCGGAGGAATTCGGTGCGATCAACGAACAGCTTGTCACCCTGCGGGAGCTCGTGCTGCTCATGCAAAAGGCGGATCGGGATGTTGGCTTGGCGGTGGAAATCAAGCATCCCAGCCCCTTCGGGCGGAGGCTCGAGGATGCAACGCTGGCCGAACTCACGGACCTGGGCTGGAACGCCAAGGACTCGATGCTCGGAAAGATCTATGTCACGTTCATGAGTTTTGATCCGGGGTCCGTGCGTTACCTGCTGGAACGGATCCCCGCGCGGCACCTGTGCCAGTTGGTCACCGAGGTCGACGAGGAATGGATCGACGAACTGGTGCGCTCGGGTGAAACCGATCGCGCGGGAGTCGCAGCAGTCCTTGCACAGGCAATGACCCAAGGTGTTGAGCTGCTGGATTCAGGTGTTCCACAGTTGGCGGGACCCGGTGTTGCCTATGTGCGCAAGCATCCGTCAGTCATCGCCGCCTGGATGCGCCGGGGTGCAACATTCCGGGTCTGGACAGTTGATGATCCGGAAGATGCGGGTTTCCTTGTAGACCTGGGTGTCGAGCAATTGACCAGCAATGTCCCGGCGTTCATCAAGTCACATCTGGGGATTTCCTGAACACGCAGCGAGCCTGAAATCCCCGGGACTGCCCGAGCCCGTAGACCCGGGCGACCGCTGCCCGCGGACTTCTGGAATGGCTGGACGAACTGATTGCCACGACGGAAACGGTGAATTCCTGGACAAATTCGGCCAAGTCCGCAGCCAGATACCTGTCTAGGTTCGGCGTCTAGGCGGAGGCAGTGCGAAGTGTCTTGAATCCTTCGAACAACATTGCCACGCCGGCAAGGATCAGGAACGTCGCAATGACCACGAGCATCGCCAAGATGCCCGTGCCCGGAGCAATCACCAGCCACAACCCGAGCGCCAGGGTGATACCGCCACTGATCAGCCCCACCCACCAGAACGGGAACATCTTGCGGGCGGCCAGTGCCGAAACAAGCTGGAGAACACCGAGGATCAAGGCCCACCAGCCGATGATCAGTACGACGATAATCGCGGTCTTGTTGGGCCAGATCATGGCAAAAAGGCCGGCAAGTACCGAAACGATGCCCAATGCCAGTAGCCATGGGTTCTTGGTGCCCTTGCTGGAAGCGAACCACAGGCCAAGGCTCAGCGCCCCGTCCAGCAGGGTGAAGAGCCCGAAGATGAAGACTACTGCGGCGACGGTGATGTCGGACCAGATAAGAATGACCAGCGCGAAAATCACGGCAAGCGCTCCGCGGAGGATCAGGGACCATCCAGTTGGTTTCGTCGGGACAACCACAATCGTTCCTTCAAGCATTGATATTCCTTGTCTTTGGATACATCCAGTTCAAGCTTCGGTTTTCCAGTCTATGACCGGTGAACTCCCTCGAGTTGCGTCCGTGCCTAATGAAAACCCATTTGCCATGGCTAAGCTTGGTCTGTGTTCCCTAAAATGACTCCCGCGACCAAGGTTGGCCTGTCCATCGCCGTCGCCACGGGCCTCTACGCCATTTCCTATGGCGCATTGGGAGTTGCCGCAGGACTTAGCGTTTGGCAGGTATCCGCCTTGAGCCTGCTGATGTTCACTGGCGGTTCGCAGTTCGCGTTTATTGGTGTTGTTGCAGGAGGCGGCGCCCCCGGCGCGGCGTTTGGCGCTGCAACACTGCTCGGGGTGCGCAATGCCGTGTATGGCATGCAGATCAAGTCGATGATCAAGCCCCGCGGCTGGCGCAGGCTTGTTGCGGCACAGGTAACCATCGATGAATCGGTTGCCACGGCCGCGGGACAAACCGATCCCGCGGAACAAAAGCGCGGATTCTGGGTTGCCGGCATTGGCATATACGTGATGTGGAATATCTTTACGATCGTGGGCGCACTCCTCGGTGATGCGCTTGGAGACCCCAAAATGTGGGGTCTCGACGGGGCTGCCGTCGCGGCATTCCTGGGCCTGCTGTGGCCACGGTTGAAGTCGGCCGAACCTATTGCCATCGCCTCGGTTTGCGCCTTGGCGACGATTCTTGTGATTCCGTTGGTGCCGCCGGGCATGCCCATCTTGGTTGCCGCGGTTGTCGCGGGCGTCTGGGGCTACTTCGGCAAGGGGCCTTCGGATGAAGGTCTTGAACCCGATGTTGAACCGCATGCCAGTGAAGGGAAGACGCTATGAGCGAGATGTGGTGGTGGATCCTTGCCGGATGCGCTGCAGCCTACGGGATCAAAATGCTGGGCTTCCTGGTCCCCGAAAAGCTGCTGGAGAACGAGAAGGTGACGCGGGCTGCAGGCGCGCTGACCATCGGCCTGTTGGCCTCACTCACGACGGTGAACACCGTGGCCAGCGGCGGCAACGTGGTGTTTGATGCGCGGATCGGAGCCCTGGTCGCAGCGGGTATTGCATTGCTTCTGCGCGCGCCGTTCCTGGTGGTAGTGATCGCCGGCGCGGCCGCCGCAGCCTTGTTGCGGTGGCTGGGCTGGGGCTAAGCGCGGAAACCGGAGTGACCGGCTCGGCTAGTCGATAATGGTTTCGGTGTTTGCTTCCTGGTAGGCGGCTACGGAGTACGAAGTGCCGGCGGAAACCGTCAGTTCCATTTTCAGGGACTTGAAACCCTGCACGATCTCAAATGAATACCCCTGTGATGACCCGTCACATTGGGTGCCGAGGCTGCCGAGCGTGTCATTGCCGAGGGTTATCTCCCCGTCGACACATACAAATTCCACCGTCAAGATTCCGTCTTTGACCGGTTTTGGCAAACGCAGGGAGCGCTGAGTCTTGGTGGCCTCAAGGTCGCCCAGCGAATCCGCATTGATGACTCCTTCGGGGACAAGCTCCGCAGGATCCGGCAGCGATTCCTTGGTGACGGGTTCTTGGGTTTCCTCGGGAAGACCGAATCCATATTCCGCTGAGCTTTCCAGCCATGCATTTGCCGTCGCACTTGGCGCCGTTGAGGGGGTCGGCGTGGGCGTGAAGCCGTCCGCATTGGTCAGCTGAGTGCATCCCGTGAGCGCGAACAACAGCACCGGCGCAACCGCCCAGCGAATGAAGCGTAGTGTCATGGCCTTCATCCTATGGAAGCGATGGACCAGGGAATGCACGCGACATGGGCGAATCGAGGATGAATGGAGGTGCGTCATTCTGACGGGCCGCCGTGACATGCAAGGTGCGCAGTGGCACAGTTGAACCATGATTGTTGCCTTCTCTCTTGCCCCCAGTACCGACAACGCCGACGGTTCGGTCCACGATGCAGTGGCCGCGGCCGTCAAGGTCGTTCGCGATTCGGGACTGCCAAACTCCACCTCCTCGATGTTCACCGAGATCGAAGGGGAATGGGATGAAGTCATGGACGTCATCAAGCGAGCGACGGAGGCCGTTGCGGCTTACGGGTCGCGGGTTTCCCTCGTGCTCAAGGCGGATATCCGTCCCGGCTACAGCGGGGAATTGACAGGAAAAATCGAGCGCCTGGAAAGGGCTCTTGACGCACAGGAGTAGTTCCCATGGATAGTGCAGCCAAGCCGGTCACGCCAGCCGAGGTAGATGCGTATTTCGTCGAAAAGCTTCTTGACTCGGAGCCCGAAATGGATGCCGCCCGCCGGCGGGCGCATGAGGCGGGGCTGCCACGCATAGAAGTCAGCGAGGTCCAAGGCAAATTCCTGATGTTGCTGGCCCAAATCGCCTCGGCCAAACGTGTCCTGGAAATCGGAACCCTCGGCGGCTACTCAACCACCTGGCTTGCCCGCGGTGTGGGGGTCGATGGATACGTGGTGACCTGCGAATTCGAACCCTTGCATGCCAGGGTTGCCGCGGACAACCTTGCCGCGGCGGGGGTTGAGGACCGGGTGGATATCCGCATTGGGGCCGCGCTCGATACCCTCGACGCGCTGTTGGCCGAGGGTGGTGAGCCCTTTGACCTGATATTCATCGATGCCGACAAGGAAAACAACGCACACTACATCCAGTCCGCAATCACCCTGGGCCATCCCGGCAGCGTCATTGTTGTGGACAATGTGGTCCGCGAAGGCGGGGTGCTGCGCCCGGGGGAACCCATTGATGAGAACGGCCGCATGCTCAAGGGAGTCCGCGACGGCATAGACATGCTGGGTGGGAATCCCCGGCTTGATGCCACGGCCTTGCAGACAGTGGGAGTCAAGGGTTGGGACGGATTCGCCCTGGCCGTGGTGCGCTGAAGCAGCGATTAGACGCCCAACGTGCCGCGTTGGGCCGGTTGCCACAAAACACATAGGCTTGCAGCGTGACTACCGAGACCTACACCATCCGCCTTGCCACCCCCGAGGACGTCAAAGCTACCCTGGACATGAAGCTCCGGGCCTGGCGCGAAGCCTACAAGGAACAGCGCCCCGAGTCCTTCTTTGCCGATGCCGAAGCGCGCCTGGAAATGGAAGCCGACTGGTGGGCCCGCGGATTGGCGCAGGGAGCCGAACTCTGGATCGCCACCGACGGGCAGTCCAACGTCATCGGCGTGGCGGGCGGCGGCCCGGTGGCCGATGAGGACTCGGATTCCGGGGTCGGCATCGAATTGCAGGTGCTCTACGTCTTGGCTGAACACCACGGTACCGGCCTCGGGGAAAAACTCCTCGAAACCGTGCTCAACGGCCGCGAAGCCGTGCTCTGGGTTCTGGAAGACAATCCACGCGCCCAGGCGTTCTACGTCAAGCACGGCTTTGCCGCCGACGGCCGCATCGAGGCACTCGCGGACGCCTGGGCCGGCCTGAACGAAATCCGCATGGTCCGCCGGGGCGCCAACCGTGGCTAAGGGACGCGGTAAACGCACCAAAAACACCGGCGAGCAGCCGGCCACCGCCGAGTCCGCCGACACCGGACCGGTCGAGGGAGACTACCCGATCGACACCGGCACGGCCAAGCTGGAACGCGACCACTATTCGCCCGAGGGCTGGGTCCTCAAGGTCAATGGCGTTCCCTCCTCCCACGTGGATCTCGCCGAACCCGAGCGGCTGGACTTCGAGTACATGCGCTGGATCGCCGCACTGATTCGTTCGCGCTTCGCCCCGGCGGTCTTTGACGGGAACGAGTCCAAGCTGAGGGCGCTGCACTTGGGCGGTGGAGCCTGCTCGATGGCCCGTTGGGCCGCCGCAACCTACCCGAACGCCCGCCAGGTGGTGGTGGAACTCGACGGGAAACTCGCCGAACTCGTGCGTGCCTGGTTCGACCTGCCGCGCGCCCCGTTGCTGCGCTTGCGCGTGGGGGAGGCCGGGGATGTGCTTCGAAGCCTGACCGATGCCACCCGCGACCTGGTCATCCGCGACGTGTTCGCCGGAGACCAGACGCCCAAGGACCTGACAACCCTCGAATTCACGGCGCATGCGGCACGGGTACTGGTCACCGACGGCCTCTACGTGGTCAATTGCGGGGACACCCCGGCGTTGGACAACGCCAAGCGTGAGGCCGCAACCATCGGATCGGTCTTCAAGCACGTGGCGATCATCGCCGACCCGCCCATGCTCAAGGGCCGGCGCTACGGCAACGTCATCATCGCCGGTTCCAACGCGCCGATCCCGACGGGTCCCGAATTCACCCGGGAACTGCTCGGCGGCGGGGTTCCGGCCCAGCACTGGGAGGATGCCACGGTCCGGGCCTTCGCCCGCCACGCAACCGCCATATAGTCCGCGTTCTCCCCGAATCCGGTTCGGGGACGCAGGGGGTTTCCGGAGCCGGCGCACCTATAGGCTTGGAGTGCGTCGAACATTCCTGTTCGATGCGGCCGGCCGGGCCGGCGGATCCGCAACAGGATTCCGCAGATTCCGGGCGCAGGGTCGATTTTCAACAGCAGGAGCACCCCCGAACCCCATGAAGACGCCAACACTTGTTTCCTGGGAACAGGACGGCCAAACCCGTACCGCACTCTGGTCTTCCTCCAGCGGGGCCAAGCCGCCGGCGCGCATCGTTCCTGTCGATGACACCCTCACGGCCCACGACGCCCACAAGATGGCATCGCAGGGCATCGGAATGCTCTGGACCGGCGACTACCACAACGCCCGCCAGCTGCTCAGCGCCATGGGACGGCGCGCGCCCGATGCCGGCAAGCCAAAGCGCAAGGCCGAATCGGCAAGCACCGCCGAACGCTTCTACAAGTACCGCCAGGCCCGCACGCAGCGCTCCCGCATGCTTTCGATGCTGCTGGTCCCCGTCGAACCCGGGCCCGTAGTGGCTTTGCGCCGGGCACCGGACATCGCAGAGGCCTGGGTGAACGCCTTCGGCGCGGTCGGCGAAACGACGCTTGTCACCCTGCAGGAGCTGCTCGGCGCCATCGGCGCCCAGCAGTGGCGGTCTACCGGCCTGCAGGTGCCTGCGCTCGGGGCGAAGATCCACCCGCACTACGGGACCTTCGCCCCGGTTCGCGGGGAATACCTGGACCTGGTGGCCGAGGCTGAGCTTCCCGGCATGGACCGCGCCTTCGACATCGGCACCGGAACGGGTGTGCTGGCGGCGATCCTGGCCAAGCGCGGGGTGGCCGAGGTGATCGGCACCGACTCTCAGGAACGCGCGGTGGCCTGCGCCCGGGCGACCTTTGCGGAGCTGGGTCTGGACGACCGGGCCAAGGCCATAGTGTGTGACATGTTCCCGGAAGGGCGTGCCTCGCTGGTCGTCTGCAACCCGCCATGGCTGCCCGGCACGCCGCAGACGCTGCTCGACTACGCGGTCTATGACCCCAAGTCGCGCATGCTGCGCGAATTCCTCAACGGGCTGCCCGGCCACCTGAGTCCGGGCGGCGAAGGCTGGCTTGTCATTTCCGACCTGGCCGAACGCCTCGGGTTGCGCAGCCGCGAGGAGCTGCTTGGGTGGATCGACACCGCGGGGCTGGAAGTCGCCGGGCGCGCGGACACTGTCCCGACCCACGGCCGCAGCGCGGACACCACCGATCCGTTCCACGCCGAACGCTCGGCGGAGATCACCTCGCTGTGGAAACTGCGCGTGCGCCAGGCCGCAGCCGGCCTTGCCGGTTAAACGGCAAGGCCGGGGCCTGCCGCCCCGTTCCACCCCCGTCTGCGGGAGTGGAACGGGACCGCGCGGTCCCCGGCCTGCATGGCCCGGCCGGGCTAGATGCCCACGGCCTGCTCGATCACGCCGATGCCGAAGAAGAGCACGAACGCCCCGGCAACGACCCACATCAGCGGGTGCACCTCGCGGGCGCGGCCCTGGATCGCGCGGATGAAGACGAAGACAATGAAGCCGGCGCCGATGCCGTTGGCGATCGAGTAGGTGAACGGCATCAGGACAAAGGTGAGGAACGACGGAATGGCGACGCCCCAGTCGTTCCAGTCGATCTTGCCGACCTGGGAAACCATCATGAAACCGACGACCACCAGGGCCGGGGCGACGGCCTCGAACGGCACCAGGTAGATCAGCGGGGTCAGGAACATCGCGGCGATGAACAGCAGGCCGGTCACGATGGAGGCCAGACCGGTGCGCGCACCCTCGCCGATGCCGGCACCGGATTCAACATAGATCTGGTTGGAAGAGGTCGAAGCGGCGCCGCCGACAATGGCGCCGAGAGCGTCCACCAGCAGGACCTTGTCCACGTCCGGGATATTGCCGTCCTTGTCAACGGTGCCGGCCTCGTTGGCCAGGCCCACCATGGTGCCCATGGCGTCGAAGAAGATCGAGAGCAGGATGACGAAGGCCAGCAGCAGGGCCGCCGTCACGCCGAGGTGCTCGAAGGCGCCGAAGACATTGACCTGGCCCAGCAGGGAAAGGTCGGGCGCCTTCCACTCGGGCAGCGACGGGACGACCAGGGACCAGCCCTGCGGGTTGACGTTTCCGGTGGCTGCGTCGAATGACGGGCCGATCTTGAAGACGATTTCGAGGATGTTTGCAAGGATGGCCGATGCCACGATGCCGATGAGGATCGCTCCCTTGACCTTGCGAACCACCAGGGCGATGGTGAGCAGCAGGCCAAAGACGAACACCAGGATCGGCCATCCGGCCAGCGTGCCGTCGGAGCCCAGGCCCACCGGGACGGTGGTGCCCGCGGCATCAGGGATGCGTCGCACGAACCCGGCATTGACCAAGCCAATCAGGGCGATGAACATGCCGATGCCGACCACGATCGCTGTCTTGAGGCTCGACGGAACGGCGTTGAAGACCGCGGTGCGGAATCCGGTCAGCACCAAAATCAACATGGTGATACCGGAAATAACGACTAGGCCCATGACATCAGGCCAAGTGAGCGAGGGGTTTGTGGCCACGGTGATCGCGACGAAAGCGTTGACGCCGAGCCCTGTTGCCATTGCGAACGGGTGGCGGGCCCAAGCGCCCATCAGGATGGTCATGATGCCTGCCACCAGTGCCGTCACGGCGGCCACCCGGGAGAAACCAAGCTCGTTGCCATTGGCATCGGCACCGGCCAGGATTAGCGGGTTGAGGACCACGATGTAACTCATGGCAAAGAACGTGGCAAAGCCGCCACGGATTTCTCGCGAGTAGTTGGAGCCACGCTCGGTGACTTTGAAATAACGGTCAAGACGTGAAACTTCCGTCTTGAAAGTGAGGGAGTGATCCTGTTTGGGCATGGGGGAATTATAGTTCGGCATTAAGCCTTTAGGCGAAAGTTCTGTCGAGAATTGAGCCACACGCAACTGTGGATAGACCCACGTCACACTGTGGTGAACAATGGAAGATACGGGCCCCGCACGGGAAAACCCGTGTTGTCTCAGGCCGTGACACGTAGGAGTGAAGACGATGAGCGAAAAATCCGTGCCTCAAGAAGACACCGAGGTCATCGAGGGAATCGTCGTTGGCGTCGACGGTTCGGACCAGGGACTGTGCGCACTGAAATGGGCGGCCCAGGAAGCCAAGCGGCGTGGCAGCATCCTGAACATTGTCACCGCCTACACGATCCCGGTATTCGCTGCTTCCTCCATGGATGCGGGCTATGCCACATTGGACGACCAGCTGATTCGCAACGGTGCAGAAGAAGTCGTCCGGCAAGCCAGGGCGGCCATCACCGAGGAAGGCCTGACGGTTCGTACCTACATCGAATCGGGGGATCCCTCGGGTGTCCTGCTGGACCTCAGCCGCCAAGCCGAACTCATTGTGGTCGGCACCCGCGGGCGCGGCGGTTTCGTCGGACGTCTGCTCGGGTCGGTTTCCAGCGCGCTTCCGGCCCATGCCAAGTGCCCAACGGTTGTTGTGCCACTCTGTGTCGCCAAACGCCCCGAAGACGACCCGGAAATCCAGGACAGGATTGTCGTGGGCGTGGACGGTTCCGACCGTGCTCGCTTGGCCGTGTTGGTTGCAGCCGAAATGGCAGCTTCCCGCGGGTTGTCCATGCGCATTGTTTGCGCCTTGGCTCCGGTCAGCGGCGCATTGGCTTGGATGCCTGCGACGGTCGACCAGGAAGCCGTCACTGCGGACGTGCGCCATCAAATGGGAATCGGCAAGGCCTGGCTGCAAAGCTACTTCCCCGAGCTGAAGATCGAGACCGATGTCATCGAGGGCTCTCCGGTTGAGATCCTGATTCGCGAATCGCAGACCGCGCGACTGTTGGTGACCGGTTCGCGTGGACGCGGCGGATTCGCCGGCATGCTGCTGGGATCCACCAGCCAGGGCGTTTTGCACCACTCAAAGGGCCCCGTGATGGTCGTTCCGGATGGGAAAGACCCGCGTCTGGAAACCCGCCAGCAGTTCGAGGACAGGGCCAACGGGCTGTAGACCCCACGGGGCCGGTGGCTCCCGGGCTCGACGGGACGAAGCGAAACCGCCTGGAAAACAAAAGTGAAGTCGGCTGCACCGGTAAATTCCGGTGCAGCCGACTTCACTTAACGCTAAGGGCCGGTGGCGAGCTGACTAGTAGCGGCCTGCGTACGGATGAATGTTGTTGACCCACGACAAGGGGGTCACCGAAATTCCGCTGGAGGGGTTCCGCGCATGGATGACCTGGCCATTCCCAAGGTAGATGGCCACGTGATAAAACGAGCTGCCGCCGTTGCTCGAAGAGAACACGAGGTCGCCGCGGCGAAGCTGGCTCAACGGCACCTTTTTGGGGGCCGCGGCGTACTGTTGCGACGAGGTGCGGGGCAGGTAAACGCCGGACTTGGCGAAGGCTGCTCCCGTGTAGCTCGAGCAGTCGTAGAGGTCCGGCCCGTTCGCACCCAACTTGTAACCCTTGGAATCGTCGTTTGCGATCACCTGCGCCCAGGAGATGGCGGCGTTGAAGCTGTTCGACGAGGGGGGAACCACCTCATCCACCGGTGGTTTGGGCTTCTCCGGCGTCGGTGTCGGGGTCGGCTTGGGCTTTTCCGGCGTGGGCGTCGGCTTTGGCTTTGGCGCTTCCGGTGTCGGCTTGGGCTTTTCCGGCGTGGGCGTCGGCTTCGGCGCTTCCGGCGTCGGTTCGGGTTTTACCGGCGGGTCTTCCGGTTCGGGGACAACGGCAATGTTCTCGGGCGGCTTGGGTTTTGTTGGCTTGGGAACCAGCGAATCGCCCTGCGGCCGTTCCGTAGGAACCTTCGGCGGAGTGGCCAGGGGTTTGATGTCCGCAGGTTCGCTGGAATTTTCCCGGACAGGCGGAGCCGGTGGGGTGTTGTCGATCAGCTCCTGCAGACGTGCCGACTCGGCCGCTTCTTCCTTGGCCGCGATTCGTGCAGCTTCTTCCTTGGCATCGACATCACGCAGGAATGCCAGCTGGTCGATGAGTTCGGAGCGGAGCTTTTCCTGCGGGGCAATTGAGCCCTCGTAGGTTGACATGGTGGAGGAGGCTTTGCCTGCTGCGGCCAGCTGGGCCGCGGTGGCTTCGTTCGCAGCGGTTTCCGCCGCATCTGCATAATCCTGCCACGCCTTCCACAGGGCGACGGCTTCTTCCGCGGTGCTTACGGTGCGCGCACGGTTTGCGCTCAACGCGCCCATGGTTGATGCCTTGTAAAGGACGTCACTGTCGTCATCGCTGTCGAGCAGGTTGACCACACCGGGGTTGATTCCGCCATTGCGGTAGAGGTCGGAGGCGAGCGCCCCCACGTTTTTCTTGCTTGAATCCAGATACTCCGAGGCCTTTTCAGCCTCGGAACGTGCTTCCGTGGCGGTCCGGGCGCGTTCTTGAAGCAATTCGTCGGCGGCCAGCAGGCCATCTTGTGCGTCAAGGGCCAGGGCCTCGGCGTTTACGAGCCGCGAGCGTGCTTGCTCAATGGTGGCTTCAAGTTGGTCCACCATGGCCCGGAGCTGTTCCGGATTGGACTTGGCCGCCTGCAACTGGGCCTTGGTCGGCAGGGGTGATTCGGCAGGGCCGGGTTCGAACGGAAGCATGATGCCGCTCAGGGGCGATGCCGATGCCGCTGTCGCTGGAATTGCACCAGTGAGGCAGGTGACAGTCAGCGCGATTGCGCAGGCGGTCACGCCCAGGGTTTCCCGGAAAACCATGCCGTGTGTTCCTTACCGCGGCGATCCGCTGAAGAATCTCCCGACATACGCGGGAAAAACGGCCTGAAAATACGGCCTGATCGCTGCTTCTCTTTAGCACCATATGGGATATCCATTCCCACTGGCAACATCAGTCTCACAAGTAACAGCAATTACAGCAGTGTAATTATTCGAAGCTTGGGCATGGCATTTTGAAAACTATTCCGGGCATGCGAAGGCCGCGCTGACGTGGATGATCCGGAGTCAGCGCGGCCTTGGTTCTGCCAAACGGAATTGCGTAGAGGCGTACGGGATAATTTCTTAGTAGCGTCCCGCGTACTTGTAGATATTTCTCATTCCTGCATAGTTCAGGTTGTTTACGGAAATACCGGCGCTTGGGTTGCGTGCATGAGCGATCTTGCCGCCGCCAATGTAAATGGCTACATGGTAGAAGGACCGGCCGCTGTTGGAGCTCCAGAAGACCAGGTCGCCCTTCTGCATTTTTGAGAGCTTGACCTTCTTGGGTGCTGCCTTGTACTGGGATCCCGAGGATCGCTGCAGCTTCTTGCCACCCGTGGAAAATGCCTTGCCGGTGAAGCCGGAGCAATCGAAGTACATCGGGCCACGGGCGCCATAGCGGTACTTGTACTTGTTGTTGCCCGCCACCTTTTTGGCCCACTTGATCGAGGTATCGATGCGCTTCGCGCGGGAAATCGCGGTTGGGAGCTTGACTGTTGACCCAGCAATGGACGCAGCGCCCAGGGCGCCGGTCGACATGGCGGCTTTGTCAAGGGTTTCCGGGTCGAGGCGCGGGTCATTAACAGGATCGGGAACCGTGGATTCGGACTCCGCCAATGCGGCCATGAGTTCTGCTTCGCCGCGGCTTTCCGATTCCTTCTGCAGGCGGGCGGTTTCAACGGCTACGGATGTGTTGTGTGCTTTCGCGGAGGCGGCTATAAGTTCCGTGCGCTTGGCGGTCAACTGCTTATCGGCCTGCGAGTACAGCGACTGCGCTGAGGCGGAGAGCTCAGTGGCCTTTTGCCGATCGAGTTCGGCTGAACTGGTAGCGAACTTGGAAAGCGAGGTGCCGGACAGTGATGCGGTGTCTGTTTTGGCCTGCGCGGCCACTTCGCCGGCAACAACAACGTTCCCGGCGGCTTCAAGCGCGGCGGCTTCGGCGTTCTGAAGCGCAATGTCGATCCGGGCTATTTCGGAGTCTAGTGATTTTGCGGATTTGGCCGGCGAAATTGAGGCAACAGCCAAGCTTGCGGTGATGTTTTCGATCAATTTTGGATTGATCGCGGAATCGATCGAGGTCTCTGTGGACGCCACTGACGGTGTTGGTGCAGGGGCCGCCGTTGCGGCGGACGCCAGTACGGAACTGGCTACGAGCGCGGTGCTGGTCGCAATGACCATGTGTTTAAGAATTGACATGGATTTCCCTAACTGCCTTGCAACACAACCGGGTTTTGGAATCGTGGCCGGGCGAACCCTATTAGCAGCATGGGCCTGCTGAGTCGCCGATCGTTCTTGGTCACGGGTTGAGTTACTTCCCCAAGAAGTAGGAGTGGTGGGGTGGCTAATGCAACGAATGCATAACGATCATGCAAGACGAATTGGGCGCTTGTCGAGGTTTAGATCTCGAAAAGGTCTCGAACAGTACAATTTTCGTGATCGTTTCGTGACCTTCTCCATTTTGCGAATCGTGGTCTCATGTGGGGGTATGCGCTGAATTGTCAGGTGGGGCGCGGATCACAAAAATTTTTTTCGGATTTAATGCGATTCAGCCCCAGCCGAGCTCATGGAGACGCTGATCGTCGATTCCGAAGTGGTGGGCGATTTCGTGGACGACGGTGATTCCCACTTCCTCGACAACCTGTTTTTCAGATGAGCAGATCTCCAGGATCGCGTCCTTGTAAATGGTGATTCGATCGGGAAGGGCCCCCGCGTCCCATCCTCCGTCCCGGTCCGTCAGGGAGGTTCCTTCGTAGAGGCCCAGCAATTTGGTGTCCGGGGCCTCGCCGGGCATCGGGGTGTAGGAGTCCTCGATGAAAATGACGACGTTGTCCATCAGGGCCAGGAGGTTGTCCGGGATTTCATCCAAGGCCTGTTCGGTGAGCTGTTCAAATTCATCGTCAGTCATTTCGAATGCCATGATTTGAACTCTATCCGTAGGCCCCATGTGGAGCCGGAGGGGTTGATTGACGTGAAAATCCTTGAGTTGTCGGGGTTTTCATGGTTTTTTGGCCCACAAGGAACTCTCGTTTTGCGCGATCGGATTTTTACCTCTATAGTTATTGGAGTCCGCTGCGGCGAAGAAATTCAACGCAGAGGTTCCTGGCCCCCATCGTCTAGCGGCCTAGGACACTGCCCTTTCACGGCAGCGGCACGGGTTCGAATCCCGTTGGGGGTACGCATGAAATGCGGATTTTACAAGAGCGAAAAGCTCTGGTAGAGTTCTTGTCTTGTGAGCGAGGGAGACTTCGCAAGTAAGGCCCTGTAGCGCAGTTGGTTAGCGCGCCGCCCTGTCACGGCGGAGGTCGCGGGTTCAAGTCCCGTCAGGGTCGCTTTGATTTTCTGGTTCGCCGGAAGATCGGGTGATCATCTAGCCTGATGATGCCAGGCTCTGTAGCTCAGTTGGTAGAGCGTTCGACTGAAAATCGAAAGGTCACCGGATCGACGCCGGTCGGAGCCACCATCTAAAACCCCCTTGGAAACAAGGGGGTTTTTGCTTTAACTAGTCGCGCCGGAATCCGGGAGCGCCACCGTGAAGGCTGCCGGGATTTCGATTTACCTGGCTCTGGAAGCTCGCGCCGAAAATCCCTTCCGCGCCGATCCCGGGATCGCCGGCCGGCTTTCGCGACACTGCGCCCCATTTTGTTCCTATATATAGGCATCTATATGAGCAACGTCAGCCCCCCAATTCTTGCCGAGCACCCATCTTGCGACGCGGATCACATTCGGTTGTAGGCTGGGGATAGGCAACCGGATGACCGTGAGGAGCGCAAACATGGTTGAACCACTCGACCACGACCTACCGCTGCGTGGTGCGCAGCCAGCGGGAGCTAGTGGAACAACCAAGTTAACGGATTTGGCCATCGCCAAGGTCGCGGCAGGAGCCGCACGCGATATTCCCGGCGTGCATGCGCTGGGGCTTGGAACCTCGCGTGCGCTGGGGGCGATCCGCGACGCCGTTGGCTCAACTTACGAACCTGCCCACGGGGTCAGTGTGGAAGTCGGGACGACGCAAGTAGCCATCGATATCGTGCTTACCGCCAGCTTCGGCGTTCCGTTGCACGAACTGGCCTCGAAGGTACGTGAGTCGGTTTTTGCCGCAGTGCAGGAACTCACCGGGTTGCAGGTCATCGAAGTGAACATCGAGATTGGTGACGTGCACATCCCCGTCCCGGACGAACGCACGGCCAAGCAACATGAGCCAAGGCGGGTGGAACACGAATGAAACCGACATTGATTGGTGCACTTTTAGGGGCAGTCCTGGCGTGGGCTGCACTTTCATATGGTTTTGGCGGATTTTTGTTCATGGCGTTGTTCATGGCCGTTGGGGCCCTTGTCGCACGTGTCCTGGAAGGACGTTTGGACATTCGAGCATTGAGGGACGCCCTGACAGGTCGGCGATCCTCGTCATGAATGCCCGTGTCGAAGAAGTAGCTCCGCGTCAAAAGTCCGAACTGCGTCCCGGATACACAAGGGTGAGCGCGCAGGCACTGAACAGTACCGCTAGGGTAGTCGCAGGCGACCTATTCGGCGTTGACCCCTATCTGGTTCGGGTGTTCATGAGGGACGACGCGGGATTCCTGGCGTTGGGAATCAACTTGCCCTTGCCCATCGTGGCGGTTGCGGGCCGGACCACCGGTTCGCTGATGGACAGGGCGCGGGCACAACGCACATTGCTGGGTGAGAAATTCACGGAACTGACCGGAGCCGTGGTGAGCAGGGTGGACGTCCGTATCACCGGCGTGGTGAATGCGCACCCCAAGGAATCCCCATGACCCTTGAGGAATATGCGAAAATCCGCGAACGCGAACTGACCAGTGGCCGTTCGCCGGCGGCAATCGTGATCGCCAGCCTGGTCATGCTCGTTGGCATCTACGCACTTTTTGAAGCGGTGCTCAAGGCCATCGGCCAAAAGCCCCTTCTGGCCATGCCCGAAATCTGGTGGCGCTGGATTGCGACCCTGCCCGGAATCGTGGATCCAGTTGTCGTGGCGTTGGCGGGGTTGGCAAGCGTGTTTCTCGGTGTGCTTTTCCTTGCACATGCATTCAGAAGGGGCCGTTTGGCGAAGCACTCGATGCGGTGCGAAGATGCCGTGTTGATCATGGACGACCAAGTGCTTGCCGCGACCTTGGCGCGCAGGGCCCGACTGGAAGCCGCGGTCGGCCCGGGGCAGGTTCTGGTGGTGGTCAAGGGCGAACAAATCGACGTGCAAGTGCGCCCGACGTCCGGGACCCCTCTGGGCCCCTCGGCGATCGTGGCGGGCTTGGAGGATGAATTGCGGATCAACGCCGTGGAGCCGACGCCGCACATCAGCGTACGGATTGCCGAAAGCGGGGTGATCGGACAGTGAACCAGACGCCGCGACTGCTCAACCGGATCCTGATCGGGATCTTCGGGGTGTTTTTACTGGCCCTGGGCATCCAGCTGCTGCTCATCGCCACGATGCCCGACTATGCCCGCGGGTGGCAGGGCCAGGCCGAAACATTTGGCGGAGACTTCCAGCGGCTTCTGCTGGCCACCACGCTTTCCGGGCAGAAGGACTCCTGGCTGTGGATCATCGTGGCAGCACTGTTGCTTGTTGTCATCCTGCTCATGATCTGGTGGATTTCCGTCCAGGGCCGGGGACGCACCAATGAATACGTCAGCGCCTACTTCGACGACGAGCCAATGCCCGGCCGGGTGGAAATATCGGGCGAGGCGGTGGAGCAGGCGATTCGTGCCATGCTGGGCCACCGCGCCGACGTCGTTTCCATCAGTGTGAGCATCTGGGAGCGGGTTCCCGTGCCCGGCCTGAAAATCAAGGTGCAGCCGCGCAAGGGCGTGGAACCTGGGCGACTGGGGCGTGAAATCATCGACGCGGCACGGGCGACGCAGGAATTGATGGGTGCCCGGGGCCCGGTTGTTGTCTATCTGGCGGCCGGGGCAAGATCGCGGTTTGCGCGCAGCGAACGGGTCCAGTGACCGTCGGCGGGGATGCCCGGGCGACTCAGCCTTGGGCCAACATGGCCATGATGAGCATCGCGGTGAAGGCGACAAAGGGGATGCAGAGGATCAGGTGCAGCCATTTGTGCTCAACCAGCACCGCCACGAATTCCCGCAGGAACGCGCTCGGAAGGTAGTATCTGGCGGTCGGGGCGCCGACCACTTCTGCGTCCAATTTCAGACTTCGGGCCAATAGTGCGGCGCGCAGCACGTGGTAGTTGTTGGTTACCGCAACAAGCGCCCCGGAACGGCCCGACGCGGCAAAAAGTTCGGATGACAACCGCAGGTTTTCCTCGGTGTTCACGGCCTTGTCTTCGACCAATATGTCGGCCGGGACGACTCCGGCCCCGAGCAGGTATTCGGCCATGGCCGTGCCCTCAGCGCGGGATTCGTCGTGCCCCTGGCCGCCGGAGGGAATCATCACCGGCCGCGGCGTGGTCGACCTGTAGATTTCAAGCGCACGGTCCAGGCGGCTGCGCAGCAACGGCGGGACCTGGCCGTCCAGCAACCGGGAACCCAGCACCACGATTCCCGCCGGTTTGTGCAGGCCCGGCATCCGGCCGTAGGCGATGGCGTAGGAAAGGAAAACGACAAAGACCACGCCGAAATAGCTGCACAGGAAGAAGAGTAGCGCGGCCAGGCCGATCGCCCATGCCTTCATGCTAAAGACCAGGACTGCGGCGAGGATGGGCAATGCGATCAGCAGCAAGCCCAAGGCAAGCGACATGAGATTGCCCAGGCTCCGGCCCTCGGAACGCATCATCACCACGCCGTTGCGGATCAACGTCGCCGCCAGCACCATGATTGCCAACGGGACCAGGGCCAGCAGCACCAGGAAAACCATCGAGAATCCCGGGAACCATGCGGCCAGGAGACTGCTGAGGGCGGTCAGGGCGAAGTAGCATGCGGCAACCAGCACCACCCCGTTGCGCAGCATCCGCCGGTCCTTGCGACGCAGGTAAAAATACAGGGCAAAGAGGAGGATTGCTGGAATCAATGACACGCCTAGAGCCTACCAACGCCTGCGGTCTGCCCAGTGGTCCGGGAGGCGCGGTTCCTAGTTCGCGCGTGCGAGCTGCCGCACCGCTAGCCAGCGGTTTGAAAGCCGGCGATAGGCGGCGGCTGCACCCGCCATGTCTGAGTCGGCCAGGGATTCGATGCCCAGGCGCAGGTCATGCGGGGAGTCGTCGGGCCACACCAGTGCCGCGATGCGGCCGTAGTCGAGTTCGACCATCGAATCCTTGTCGAAGAGCAGCAGCCATTCGCTCAGGGCGGTGAGTTCGTCAAGCAGGTCCATCTCCGGGGCATGGATCGCCAGGGTTGCCGCCGCATAGCGCGCCCGGTTCAGGGCCTGGTGCAACGGCGTGTAGATCCTGCTGGAAAGCAGCTCTTCCTCGTCCTCGATGACCTCATACTCGTCGTCCTCGTGCACCAGCACAAACCAGCCAAAGGGGATGCCCCAGGTTGCCGTGCGGGTGTGCAGGTGCGCAAGGTCGTCGGTGAATTGCTGCTCGTCGACGCGCAACGCGTTCGCCGCGCGCGCCGCGTTGGGAACCAGCAATTCAAGCAATTGCGGGCGCATCGAGCCGTCGAGTTGTTCCGATGCCAGGATGGCCCGCGTTGCCAGCTGGTCGGGGCAATACAGTGTGTGGGGCGCCCCGTCCCAGCCGGTGATGCTCAGCTTGCGAAACACCTCGTGGTGCTGGTGCGGGAAGGGGTCGGAAAGCTGTCGGGTGAGTCGCTTGAGTGCGTTGGAGGCCGTTTCGTCCTCCAGCGTTTCACGGTCGCCGTGCCGTGTGCCGGTGATCAGCAGCTGGTCTTCGTCGGAGAACGCGCTCAGCGGTTCGTAGACGCGCAGGTAGGAGGTCGGCGGAAGGGCCCGTCGGTTTCCTCCGTTGACCTGTTGCATTCCTAGTCCAGCTCCACGATGACGGGGGTGTGGTCCGACGCGCCCTTGCCCTTGCGCTCTTCGCGGTCGATGCTCGCCCCGGTAACCCGTGCGGCCAGGGCGGGGGAGGCGAGGGTGAAGTCGATGCGCATGCCTTCGTTCTTGGGGAAGCGCAGCTGGGTGTAGTCCCAGTAAGTGTAGGTCTTCGGGGTGTCGGTGTACGGGCGGACCACCTCGACGAAGCCCGTCTCGATGAACGCCTCGAAGGCGGCGCGTTCCGGGGCCGTAACGTGGGTCATGTTGTTGTCCCGGAAGAAGTCGATGTCCCAGACGTCCTCGTCCCGCGGGGCGATGTTCCAGTCGCCCATCAACGCGACCTGGGCCTCGGGGTTCTCGGCGATCCAGCCGGCGGCCTGCTTGTTCAGGGTGTCGAGCCAGGAGAGCTTATAGGGCATGTGCTCGTCCTCCAATGCCCGGCCGTTCGGGACGTAGAGGCTCCAGATTCTCACGCCGCCGCAGGTCGCAGCGATGGCGCGGGCCTCTTGGACGGGGTCCTTGCCGCCCTTGCCGAACGCCGGCTGGTCGGTGAAGGTGCGCTGCACATCGTCAAGCCCCACGCGCGATGCGATGGCCACGCCGTTCCACTGGCTGAGGCCAAAGTGGGCCACCTCGTAGTCGTTGTTTTCAAACAATTCCCACGGGAAATTCTCGTCCTTGCATTTGGTTTCCTGGATGGCCAAGACATCGACGTCGGAGCGGCGGAGCCAGTCCTCGACGCGATCGGCGCGGGCACGAAGGGAGTTCACGTTCCAAGTAGCAATCTTCACCTCTCCAACCTATCAACTCTGGCTCCGGCGGTCAGGTTTGCAAGCCCGATTCCCGGGTCCGGCTTTGCCGTGCGGCGGGTTGCCCGCTTCCGAAAGGCCAAGGGCGGGGACGCGCAGCCGGCGGGCAACACCTAGCAATTTAGTAGGAAGTCCGAGTACATTTTTGTCTATCGAGTGGCGCGCATCACAGGGCGCGGCTGTGGCTAGGCGTTTTGCGAAGGAGCAACAACCTCATGACCCGTGAACTTACTCATTACGTGGGCGGTGCCCATGTAACCGGTGCCTCGGGGCGTTTTTCGGACGTTTACAACCCGTCGACCGGCACCGTGCAGTCGCGTCTTCCCCTTGCCTCCGCGCAGGAGGTGCGCGACGCGATCACGGTGGCCGAGGCCGCGCAGGTCGAGTGGGAGGCCACCAACCCGCAGCGCAGGGCCCGCATCCTGAACAAGTTCGTGGACCTGGTCTACGAGAACATGGATGAGCTCGCCGCCTTGCTCACCAGCGAACACGGCAAGACCTTCGCCGATTCCAAGGGTGACATCCAGCGCGGACTCGAGGTTGTCGAATTCTGCGCGGCTGCCCCGCACCTGCTCAAGGGCGAATTCTCCGACAGCGCGGGCACGGGCATCGACATTCATTCCATGCGCCAGCCGCTCGGCGTGGTTGCGGGGATCACGCCGTTCAACTTCCCCGCGATGATCCCGTTGTGGAAGGCCGGGCCTGCCATCGCCGCAGGCAACGCCTTCATCCTCAAGCCCTCCGAGCGCGACCCTTCCGTCCCGCTGCGCCTGGCCGAGCTCTTCACCGAGGCGGGCCTGCCCGACGGCATCTTCAACGTCGTCAACGGGGACAAGGAGGCCGTCGACGCGCTGCTGGAAGACCCGCGCGTCAAGGCCGTCGGCTTCGTGGGATCCACCCCCATCGCCCAGAGCATCTACGCCACCGCGGCGGCGCACGGCAAGCGCGCCCAGTGCTTCGGCGGAGCCAAGAACCACATGGTCATCATGCCCGACGCGGACCTGGAGATGGTTGCCGACGCCCTGATGGGTGCCGGCTACGGGTCCGCGGGCGAACGCTGCATGGCGATCTCGGTGGCCATCCCGGTCGGCGACGAAACCGCCGACGCCCTGGTCGCCAAGCTCACCGAACGCATCGCGCAGCTGAAGGTGGGCGACGGCATGGACGAAAACGCCGACTTCGGCCCCGTCGTGGCGCAAATCGCCAAGGAACGCATCGAGAACTACATCCAGACGGGCGTCGAGGAGGGTGCCTCGCTGCTGGTCGACGGTCGCGGGCTCAGCGTGCCGGGCCACGAGGGTGGCTACTGGGTGGGCCCGACCTTGTTCGACCATGTCACCGACGATATGCGGATCTACAAGGAAGAAATCTTCGGTCCCGTGCTGTGCGTGGTCCGGGCCAAGGACTACGAGGAAGCGCTGCGGCTTCCCTCCGAGCACGAGTTCGGCAACGGCGTCTCGATCTTCACCCGCGACGGGGACACTGCGCAGAACTTCTCCTCCCGGGTGCAGGTGGGCATGGTCGGGGTGAACGTCCCCATTCCCGTGCCCATCGCCTACTACACCTTCGGCGGCTGGAAGGCCTCCGGCTTCGGGGACCTGAACCAGCACGGCGCGGACGCATTCCGTTTCTACACCAAGACCAAGACCGTCACGACGCGCTGGCCCTCGGGCATCCGCGAGGGCGCCAGCTTCATCATGCCGGCGGGAAGCTGACAGCCCCCATGAATGAACCTGAAGTCATCTTCGAGGTCCGCGGCAGCCTGGGCCTGGTCACGCTGAACCGGCCCCGGGCGGTGAACGCATTGAACCGCGCCATGGTCGAGGCCATGCTTGAGCGGCTCTCCGCCTGGGCGACCGACCCGTCGGTGTCACAGGTGCTGGTGCGGGGGGCGGGGGAGCGCGGGCTGTGCGCCGGCGGGGACATCGTCGCGATCTACCGCGACCTGCTTTCCGGCGGCGGTGAAACGGCCGGGTTCTGGGAGGTCGAATACCGGCTCAACGCGCTGATCAACTCCTATCCCAAGCCCTACATCGCCTACATGGACGGGCTGGTCCTCGGCGGGGGCGTGGGGATCTCGGCCCACGGTAGCCACCGCCTGGTCACCGAACGAACCCGCAGCGGCATGCCGGAAACGACGATCGGCTTTGTCCCGGACGTCGGGGGAACCTACCTGCTCTCCCGCGCGCCGGGCCAAAGCGGCGTCCACGCGGCGCTCACCGGCGCACACCTGGGTGCTGCCGAGGCCATCTACCTGGGGCTGGCGGACCACCTTATCGATTCGGGCAGGTCCGCGGCGCTCTTCGAGGCCCTCGAAACCACCCCCGTCGACGAGGTTCTTCCGGACTTCATCCGGCCCGCGCCGGAATCGGCGCTGGCCGCTTGGCGGCCCTGGCTGGACGAGTCCTACGGCCGGCCGCGGGTGCAGGACATCGTGGCCCGTCTGCGGGAACTGGCGGCGGACGGCAACATCGATGCGGCAAGGACGGCCGAAACCCTGGCCGGGAAGTCGCCCACGGCCCTGGCCGTCACCCTCGAATCGCTGCGCCGCGCCACGGCGCTGGGTTCGCTGGAGGCCGCCCTCGGGCAGGAATACCGTGTGGGCTTGCGCTTCCTTGAATCCGCGGACTTCCCCGAGGGCATCCGGGCGCAGGTCATCGACAAGGACTACGAGCCGGCATGGCAGCCCGCAACGCCGTCGGAGGTCGGCGACGAACTTGTCGCGGGGTTCTTTGCGCCGCTCGGCGACCATGAATTGAAGCTCGGCCCAAGCGCCCTCAGCGACGCGATCGATTGAAAGTGGAGGACACCATGACAGAGACAAGCCCCTCGGATTCCGGCCGCATTGCATTCCTGGGCCTCGGCCACATGGGCGAGCCGATGGCCGTGAACCTCATCAAGGCCGGATTCGACGTCGTCGGATTCGACGTGGTGCCCGCGGCCGTGGAAGCCGCGAGGGGCGCCGGGGTTCCGTGCGTGGACACCGCGGTCGAGGCGGCCACCGGGGCCGAGATCGTGCTGACGATGTTCCCCTCCGGGGAGATCCTGCTCGACGCCTACCGCGGGGTCGACGGGCCAGGGCTGCTGGAAAGCGCGCCCGCCAACACCATGTTCCTGGATTGCTCGACGATCGACGTGGCCCAGGCCCGCGAGGCCGCGGAACTCGCGCTGGCCGCCGGGCACCGATCGGCCGACGCCCCGGTGTCCGGCGGGGTGGTCGGCGCCGAGGCGGGGACCCTGACGTTCATGATCGGCGCCGAGGACGCGGACCTGGAGCACATCATGCCGCTGCTTGAGGTCATGGGCAGGAAGCTTGTCCACTGCGGCGGGCATGGCGCGGGGCAGGCGGCGAAGGTCTGCAACAACATGCTGCTTGGCATCTCCATGATCGGTGCCGCGGAGGCCTTCGTGCTCGGCGAGAAGCTCGGGCTGAGCCACCAGGCGCTCTTCGACGTGATCTCCACGGCGTCCGGGCAGTGCTGGTCGGTCACCACCAACTGCCCCGTCCCCGGACCTGTTCCGACCTCCCCGGCCAACCGCGACTACACCCCCGGATTTGCCGGGGCGCTCATGGCCAAGGACCTCGGGCTGGCGCTCAACGCGCTTGAGCATACGGGCGTCGCCGCGCAGCTGGGCCCGCTGGCCGCGCAGATCTACCGGAAGTTCGCCGACGAGGGCGGTGCCGGGAGGGATTTCTCCGGCATCATCACCGACATCAGGGGGCGTTCGCAGGACTAGTCCTGCCACAAAGTACCAAGTCGCACCCGGTGTTCGCGTTTGTGACGCGAACACCGGGCGGCGGCTTGACCGCAACCGTTGTTGAGGTTTGTAGGATGTTGCCGACCGCCCGCACCCCGACGAAAATGGAAACACCGTGACCATCTTCAGCTGTTCCACCTGCGCCATCGAGCACGCCGATGCGCCCCGCCCGCCCAGCAGCTGCGAAATCTGCAGCGACGAACGCCAATTCGTGCCCCGGAGTGGACAGTCCTGGACCACCCGCGACGAACTCGAAGCACGCGGCTTCCGTCTGGTTGTCCGGGAGCTGGAACCCGACCTTTACTCAATCACCACGGAGCCGGAACTGGGCATCGGACAGCGCGGGCGGCTGGTCTGCACGCCGCACGGCAATGTCCTGTGGGAGCCGCCGGGATTCATCGACGAGGCCGGAGCCGCCCGGATCGAGGCGCTTGGCGGGGTCGCCGCCATCGCCTCAAGCCACCCTCACCTGACCGGCTCCTCGATCCAATACAGCCACCGGTTCGGGCGGGCGCCCGTATACGTGGCGCGCGCGGACAGGGAGTGGATACGCCGACCCGATGCGGTGATTCGACTCTGGGAAGGGGAACTCGAATTGCTGCCGGGCTTGGTGATGCACCAGTGCGGAGGGCACTTTGCGGGCAGCAGCGTGCTCCACTGGCCCGCGGGAAATGCCGGCCAGGGCGCGCTGCTGACCGGGGACACGCTCGGGGTCGGGGCGGACAGGAAGTCTGTGAACTCCATGCGCAGCTTCGTGAACAACATTCCGCTGCCCGAACGGGCAATCCAGCGCATCCTGGACACGGTGCTGCCCCTGGACTTCGACCGCCTGTATTCCGCGTTCGGGGAACTGCCCGGGGACGCGCACGTCATCGTGGAGCGCTCGCTGCGACGCTACATGTCCTGGGTGCGCGGGGACGAGCCGGAATAGTTGACACCAATCGACCAAATGGTTGATGTGCGGGTGGACCCGAAAACGGAGGATGGGAGATAAGAAGGGGGATCGTGCCTGTGGCAGGAGCCCCGATCATCCACCGAAAGTGAACCTCCCACGTGTTTCTCGCCATCCGCGACATCCGCTTCGCCAAGGGCCGCTTTGCCCTCATGGGCGGGGTCGTTGCCCTCATTTCCCTCCTGCTTGTCATGCTCTCGGGGCTGACCGCGGGCCTGGGAGACCAGTCCACCTCGGCGCTGAAGAACCTGGGCTCCGCGAACCAACTGGTCGACAACGTCGCCTTCGGCGCGGCCACGGGCAACGCCCCCAAGGCCTCCTTCACCGAAAGCCAGGTGACCAACGAGCAGGTCGACGCCTGGAAGAAGCAGCCGGGCGTGGCCTCGGCCGAGCCGCTGGGCATCAGCCAGACCCGATTCCAGGGCGGCGC
Organism: Paeniglutamicibacter kerguelensis; assembly: GCF_017876535.1. Taxonomy (NCBI): domain Bacteria; kingdom Bacillati; phylum Actinomycetota; class Actinomycetes; order Micrococcales; family Micrococcaceae; genus Paeniglutamicibacter; species Paeniglutamicibacter kerguelensis. The sequence goes on along the minus strand of NZ_JAGIOF010000004.1, from coordinate 413,574 downwards.
CGCCGGATCCGACACAAGCACGGGCACCACCAACGTTGCGGTCTTCGGTGTTCCGGCGGGCAGCGGATTGGCGCCGCTGCCTGTCTCGGAGGGCGAGGCCGTCATCGGTGAATCCGTGGCGAAGGACCTGTCACTGAGCATCGGCGACACCGTTTCCATGGCCGGCGTCGACCTCAAGGTGAGCGGGATCGCGGCGGACAGCTGGTACTCGCACACCTCGGTCGTCTACACCGCCCTGGACTCCTGGGCGAAGCTCGCCCACCTGGGTGAAACCACGCAGGTCGGCACCGTCATCGCCGTGACCAACGAACCGGGGGCAACGGTTGACCAGGACGCAGCCAACGCCGCGGCCAACACGGTGAGCACCACCCGCACCGGCTCCTTCGCCGCACTGGGCTCCTACAAGAGCGAAAACGGATCGCTGCTGATGATGCAGGCCTTCCTCTACGGCATCTCGGCCCTGGTGATCGTGGCGTTCCTGACGGTCTGGACCGTACAGCGCACCCGCGACATCGCAGTGCTCAAGGCCCTGGGTGCCTCCGGGAACTACGTGCTCCGCGATGCGATGACCCAGGCCGGCATCGTGCTGCTGCTGGGCGCGGGCGTCGGCGGCGGCATCGGATTCATCGGCGGCAGCTTCGCCGCCAAGGCGGCGCCGTTCATGATCAGCCCGGCCACCACGCTGGTGCCGATAGTTGGCGTCGTCGTCCTGGGCCTGGCCGGGGCAGCGCTCGCCGTTTCCCGAGTGACCAAGGTCGATGCGCTCATCGCCCTCGGCGGAAACTGATTTCCGAGCCTCCCTCCCGGCCCCGCGCCCTCCCTATCTTTCCCGTCTGAAAGGACACAGCGCACCATGACCTCCTACACCAGCGACAGCGACAGCGCCACCGGCGCCAAGGCCCTGCAATTGATCGACGTGACACTCGAGTACCCGGATGGCCAGGAAACCATCAAGGCGCTGGACTCCGTGAACCTCGCCGTGGGCGCGGGCGAAATGCTCTCGCTCATCGGCCCGTCGGGCTCCGGCAAGTCCTCGCTGCTGGTGGCCGCCGCAACGCTGATCCGCCCCACCCACGGCCTGGTCATCATCGACGGGACCACCGCCAGCGACCTGAACGACAAGGAAATGACAACACTGCGCCGCGAAACGGTGGGCATCATTTTCCAGCAGCCCAACCTGCTGGCCTCGCTCACGTCCGCCGAGCAGCTCATGGTCTCCGACCACCTGCGCGGCAAGCCGTTGAAGGAAGCCAAGGCCCGCGCCCTGGAACTGCTGGACGTGGTGGGTCTCGCCGACAGCGCCAAGAAGCGCCCGCACCAGCTTTCCGGCGGCCAGCGCCAGCGCGTGAACATCGCCCGCGCGCTGATGGGCCAGCCCAAGGTGCTACTGATCGACGAGCCGACGGCCGCCCTTGACCACGAACGCAGCGAGTCGATCGTGCGCCTGCTGGCCCAGGTGACCCGGGAGTTCGCCGTGGCCACCGTGATGGTCACGCACGACACCGAGTTCATCTCGCTCACCGACGCGGTGGCCACCATGCGCGACGGCGTGTTGGGGGCAACCGAGCTCGTCGCGGCCTAGTTCCGGGGAACCGGAAGCACGACGCCCGGTGCCAGGAAGGTTAAATCCTCCCCGGCACCGGGCTTCACTTGTTGTGAGGGGTCCGGCTACTTGACCTTCACCACGAGGGTCTTGCTCTCGGTGGATCCTGCCGCGTTGCCGAGTACCGCGGTGTACCTGTAGGTGCCCGGGGCCTTGTCCGCGAAGGACGTGCTGGCCTTCTGGGCCGCCGGGGTGGCGGCGGCCAGGGTCTGCTGGTCAACGACCGTGCCGTTTTCATGGAGCGTGTATTCGGTGGCGTTGGTGCCCCACCACAGGTTGGTGGTGAGCGTGTAGTCCTTGGCGAACTTCGCGCCCTCGAGGGTCAGGTCCGGCTTGGCGGGATTCGCGTCCTTCACCTTCACGACAAGCGTGGCGGTCTTGGTGGTTCCGGCGGCGTTGGCCAGTTCCCCGCGGTAGCGGTAGGTGCCGTTTGTCTTGCCGGAGACCTTGACCGTGGCCTTTTGGGCCGCGGGGGTGTTTGCGGTGAGCTTCTGCGTGGAGATCTTCACGTCGTTCTCGTACAGCGTGAAGGTGCTGGCGTTGCTGCCGCTGGCGAGGTCCATGGTGACCTTGTAGTCGCCGTCCGCCAGACCGGTGTCCCGCCCGTTGTCGTGCGAGAGCACGGCCTTGGCCGGGGCGCTGGTTGCAGTGTCTTCCGGGGCGACAGGGAGCTTGTATACGCCGAGTGCGGCTGTTGCCTCGAGGGCGGTGGCGCCGTTGGCCGCGCTGAACGCGAGCGAACGCCCGGCCAGCTTGCCGGCGGCCAGATCGTCCGCCGTGAGCGTGTGCTTGACGGTGTAGTCGGTGGATGAACCCACGGCCAGTTGGCCGGCGATGAGTCCGGCATCGGAAATGCCGGTGAGCCGGACGTTGCCCGCGTTCTTCAGGTTGACCACGTGTGTCACGACGTCGCCGACGGAGGCGTAGGAGTCGGCGTCGACGTCCTGAAGGGCCGGCGCGCCGGCCGATGCCTCGAGCCGGGGTGCGCGCACCAGCAGGTCGACCTCGTCGCCCACGATGTCGTAGCCGTTGACCACGTCGTAGTTGGCGTTGATGCGCCCGACCGTCCACTTGGTGGTGGGGACGAAGAAGCCGTCTGCCACCTCGTCGGCGGTCACGGTGTGGCGCGGCGTGGCGCAGGTGTAGGAGGTGCCGGCACCCAGGTTGCCGTAGCGGCAGTTGCCGGCGGGGCTCGCCTCGCCGACGGGCTTGGCCGCGAACGGTGTGAAGTTGCCTTCGGTCGGGACGACCCATTGTGCAATGTTCGAGGCGCTGGTGACCTTGAAGGAGTAGGGCAGCGCATCGCCCGCGGCGTAGGGGCTGACCGCGAGGTCGCGGCCAGTGTCGTTGCGGTTGCCCTGGACCTCGATGCCGGTGACTTCCTTGCCGGCGATGGTGGCACGGAGGTTGCCCTGGGCGGTAGTTCCGTCCGCGGCGGTGAAGATCGTCTGCAGCAGGTACTTGCCGTTGGCCGTGACGGGAACCTTGACGTCGAGTTCGACGGTGCGCGATTCGCCGGCCGGAAGGTTGGCGATGTCCACGCTGTTTGAGGCGAACTTCTGGCTGGCCGCCAGCGCGAGCGCACCGTTGAGCACGGTGTCTTCCTGGTTGGTGACTGTCACCGAAAGCTTGTGCGTGGCGCCGGCGTCGGCGGTGAAGTCCTTGGAGGCCTGCGGGGCGCAGACGTAGTTGAGCCATTCCTCGTCGAAGGACGCGAACGGCATGGAGTCGGTGTAGTTGCCCTCGTAGAGCACGCCGAACTTGCCGTCGGCCAGGGCCGCGGCCGAGGAGTAGGCGGAGAAGCCGTGGCGGATGGTGCGCAGGCCGGGCCAGCTGGCGCCGTCGTCGCAGGAGACGCGGGCCGAGACGTTTTCGCGTCCGGTCTGCGAGTTGGCGCCGGTGTAGAGAAGCTTCTTGGCGTCCTTGCTGCCGGCCGCGGCGCCCGGGTTCAGCTGGGTGATGTGGGCGTTGTTGGTGGGGTCGGGCAGGTTCGTGTCCTGCTTGACCTCCGAGTAGCTTTCGCCGCCGTTGGTGGAGATCGCGACCTTGCGGTAGCCGCCGTTGCCCGAATCGCGGGAGTTGAGCATGACGCGGCCGTCGGAGAGTTCCACGACCTTGTTCTCGTCCATGGCGCTGCCGGTGAATTGGCCGCGCTGCCACGTGGCACCGTGGTCATCCGAGTACACCGAGTAGGACTGGTAGGTGCGCGATCCGTTGGCCAGCTGCACGTCGCCCGCGTACTGCTGGATGAGCCGGCCCGCATACTCGCCGCGGGTGAGCTGGATGCCCTGGCCGGAGGTGGCGAACATGCTGCGCACGGCGCCGGCGGTGGGTGTCGAGCCGGAGCCCGGCTTGACGACGTCGGTGATCAATCGCGGTTGACTCCAGGTGAGGCCGCCGTCGGTTGACTCGACGACCGCGGCGCTGATGACCTGGCGGTTGGCGTCGTCGTTGCCCCAGGCGCTTCCGTGGAAGCCCTGGTCCTTCGAGTAGACGAAGAAGGCGAAGACCTTGCCGGATTCGGCATCGACCACGTAGCTGGGGTCGGAGTAGCCGTACTTGGGTCCGCTGGCATCGCCAATGTGGCCCGCTGCGATGGTGGTCAGTGGGCCCCAGGTCTTGCCGTTGTCGGTGCTGCGGCGCTGCACGATGGTGTTGGGGTTCGGTGAATCGGCCGCGTTGCCGGGACGCGCGTCCCAGGACGACAGCACGACGCCGTCGCCCAGGTGGGCCAGCGCGGGGATGCGGTAGAACCAGTTGTTTTCGGTGCGGTCGGCAGCGAGGTTCTGCTCGGTGAAGCTTCCCGGGGCGGCCTTGGGGTCGGCGCCGGGGATTGCTGTCGATGCGAACGCGGCGCCAGCGGTCGAAACCGGGACGATCAGGCTGAGCGCGGCCAGCGAGCCGAGCCAGAAGGCCTTTCTGGGCGCGCGCGAACGACGGGTGGAATGTGTCATGGTGTGCGGATTCCTTTCACACAGAATCATCTTGGGGCTGATTCGATCAGGACATACGACATGGGATGTCCTATGTAAAAGTATGTGAGCACCATCACTGAACGAGGTGGATGTGGCGTTTTCTCGGCGCGTCGCGTTAAGCCATCAGGTTGCATAAATACAGGTCAAGACCACCAGGGGAGGACGTATCGGGATGCCGGCGACCGCCGGGGCTATGCTCCTGCGGTTTCCCCGGGCTGGCCGAAGTCGCCTGCGTCGCGGCGGAACTTCGCAAAGATGCGGATCAACGTTCCGATGTCCCGATCGGAGAATCCCGAGTCGGCAAAGACGCGGCCGTTGAGCTCCTCGGTTGCCGCCGCGGCCAGCTCCCGTCCTTTGCTGGACAGGGCGATCAGCGTGGTGCGCTTGTCGGTCGGGTGCTTGGTGCGGGCCACGAGCCCGGCGCTTTCAAGCCGGTCCACCGCGTTGGTCACCGACGTGGCGTGAACCTGAAGTAGTGCGCTGGCCTTGCTCATGGCCAGTGAGCCGTCCCTGGCGAAACTCAGCAGGGCCAGCAGTTCGTAGCGCGCAAAGGTCAGCCCGAAGGGCTTGAGCACCGCTTCCGCGCGCTGCAAAATGATCTGCTGCGTTCGCATCAGCGCGGTGATCGCCGCCATGGGTTCTGCCACATCGCCCCACCCACGACGCTCCCAGTTGAGCTGGGCGTCCAAGATGGGGTCGCGCGGTAACGGCTGGCTCATGTTCCCTCCGGGTGAAAGTGTTGCCCAAGTTTACCGAAACCGGCAACGGCTAGGACTTTAGTGACGGGAAATCGCTTTCGTCGTACTCGATCCCGGGGAAGTTCCGCGACGCATCGGCGCCGTGCCGTGCCTCCTCGTTGCGGCGCAATTCCACGCGGCGGATCTTGCCGGAAATGGTCTTGGGAAGCTGGGCAAACTCGAGCCGACGGATCCGCTTGAACGGGGCGAGGTGCTCCCTGCAATGGCGCAGGATGCTTTCGGCCAGGGCGGCGGATGGCTCGTACCCCTCGGCCGTCACCACGAAGGCCTTGGGCACCGAGAGCTTGAGCGGGTCGGGGGAGGGGACGACCGCGGCCTCGGCCACCGCCGGGTGCTGGATGAGCACCGATTCCAGCTCGAACGGGCTCAGCCGGTAATCGCTGGACTTGAAGACGTCGTCCCCGCGGCCCACGTAGGTGATGATTCCCTGCTCGTCCTTTTCGGCCAGGTCCCCGGTGTGGTAGTAGCCGTCCCTGAGGGCGTCCGCGGTCTTTTTCGGGTCGCCGTAGTAGGACTTCAGGAGCCCCAGCGGGCGCGGATCCAGGCGCAGGCAGATTTCGCCTTCGTTCCCTTCCTGGCCGGTGTTCGGGTCTACGAGGACCACGTCGTAGCCGGGCATCGGCCTGCCCATGGCGCCGATCTTGATGGGCATGCCCGGCGGGTTGGCCGTCTGCACCGTGGATTCGGTCTGGCCGAACCCGTCGCGGATCGTCTGCCCCCAAGCGCGCTGGACCTGGTCGATGACCTCGGCGTTCAGGGGTTCGCCCGCCGAAACCAGCTTGGCGGGCGGGTTTTTCAGGGCCGTCAGGTCGGCCTGGATGAGCAGTCTCCACACGGTGGGAGGGGCGCAGAAGCTGGTGACGGACTCGGCGTCCATCTGGGCCATCAGCGCCGTGGCGTCGAAGCGGTCGTAGTTGTAGATGAAAACCGTTGCCTCGGCGATCCAGGGGGCGAAGAAGTTGCTCCATGCGTGTTTGGCCCAACCCGGGGATGCGACGTTGAGGTGCACGTCGCCGGGTTCCAGTCCGATCCAGAACATGGTGCTCAGGTGCCCTGCCGGGTAGGAAGTGTGGGTGTGCTCGACAAGCTTGGCCTTCGAGGTGGTCCCCGAGGTGAAATACAGCAACAGGGTTTCATCCGCCAGCGTGGGCTCCCCGGGAACGAACTCGACGTCCGCCCGGTGGCTGTCGGAGTAGTTGAATCCGGCCTCCGGGGCGCCCCCGTCAACGTGCACGATCCGGTAGTCGCCCGCGACGCCGTCGAATTTTGCCGTATCGGCAGCTCCGGCAATGACCCAGCGGGCGTTTCCGCGGTCGATCCGGTCCTGCAGGTCCGGCCGGTTCATCTGCGTGGTGGTGGGAATCATGACCATGCCCAGCTTGATTCCGGCCAGCATGATTTCCCACAGCTCCACGCGGTTTCCGAGCATGACGATGGTCTTTTCACCGCGGACCATGCCGATTGACCTCATCCAGTTGGCGAGCTGGTTCGAGCGCAGGGAGAGTTCGGCCCACGTCCGCCGTGTTGAGCTTCCGTCCTTTTCGACAATGATCAGGGCGTTGGCGTCGGAGCGTGCCGGATCGGCGGCGACGGCGTCGAACCAGTCGAGGCCGAAATTGAACGCGGTGAAGCGGGGCCACCGGAATTCCGTGCGGGCCAGCTCGTAGTTGGTGCGCAGCCCAAGGAGCTGATCGCGTGCGGCGCGGAATTCTTCGGTAGTCGTCATTGCTGCCTTTCGCGCGGAAACCAGTTAGTAGGAAGCCCTAGTGATTCAAGTCACTCGCAAATATACTTGGATATCCAAGCGTTTGGAAGTGTGCGTTGCAGCCTCCGAACAGGAAGACAAGCGAGGGAGTCCCACCGTGCCATGGAGCAAAGACCGCGGCTATGACGAAGGCGGCATCGACACGATCCGCACCCGACCGCAGCCCTACCCCGAAGCCGATCTGATGCATACCTGGCAGCTGTTGGGAGATGCCGAACGCGAACGGCTCGAGGGAATCCGCGCCTTTCTCCAAAACAGGGTGCGCCCGGAGAGCATCGGCTATTGGAACCGCGAGGAATTCCCGCACCACTTGTTGCCGGAAATGGCCGCATTCGGGCTCGGTGGCATCCAGACCGACGGAAGCAGCGACCTGTTCAAGGGGCTGGTCTACGTCGAGGCGGCACGCGCGGACGTCTCGCTCTCGGCACTGGTCGGCATCCACAACGAACTGATTGTCGGCATGATCCACGAGTTTGGGTCGGCGGCGCAGAAGGCGCGGTGGCTTCCCCGTCTCACGAATTTCGCGGCGCTTGGCGCTTTCGCCCTCACCGAGCCCGACCACGGATCAGACATAGCCGGTGGCCTGTCAACCACTGCAACGCGCGAGGGCGGGGAATGGGTGATCAGCGGCTCCAAGCGGTGGATCGGGTCGGGCACCATCGCCGACTTCGCACTGGTCTGGGCTCGGGACACCGGCGACGGCCAGATCAAGGCATTCATTGTCGAATCGGACCGCCCCGGTTTTTCCGCGACCAAGATCGGCAACAAGATCGGCCTGCGCATCATGCAGAACGCCGACATCGAGCTGGATTCCGTCCGCATTCCGGAGGCCAACAGGCTCCCCGGCGCGACAAGCTTTGCCAAGGCCAATGAATTGCTGATGCATTCGCGGGCGTGGGTAGGCTGGCAGGCTGCCGGCGTCCAACTGGGGATCTTCGACATCGCCAGGGACTACGCCCTGGAACGCGAGCAATTCGGTCGGCAGATCGCCAAGTTCCAGTTGGTGCAGTTGCCGCTGGCGGAAATCCTGGGCAATGCCATGGCCAGCCTTTCCCTGATGGTGGACGTGGCACGCCTGCAGGAAAGGGGCCAGCTGGAAATGGTCCAAGCGGCAATGGCCAAGTCAACGACCACCCGGCTGGCCAGGGAATCGGCAGCCAAGGGACGCGCACTGCTGGGCGGAAATGGTGTCACCACTGATCACGAAATGGCCAAGCTGTTCGGCGACGTCGAAATCCTCCACACCTATGAGGGAACCTACGAAATCAATTCACTGATTGTGGGCAGGGCCGTGACCGGGGTTTCGGCCTTCGTCTAGCCGATTTTCACGAACGCGGTGGCCGAGCCGGGAGTGATCTCGGTTCGGCCCGCATCGTGGATCACCGGGCCGTTCGCTTCGCGGGCCTGGCGCCGGAATTCCGCTGCGCCGAGGCGCTCAACCGACAACCCGCAGCCGTCGCCGCGCCATTTGTCGACGTCGCGCGGTTCCCCCTCCAGCACCCAGGCGAAAAGTGCATGGGCGGCCTGGGCCGCGGCCTTGCCGGTGCTCATGCCCAGTGAGTCATTGAGTACGATCCGCACGTTCGTTGATTCACCCGTGGCTCCTGCCGGGAGCGTTGTCCCCGAAACCTGCAGCTTTGCCAAGCGCTTCGGCAAGGAATCCGCCTGCATCGGGGCAAAACCCAGGGCCTTGGCGTCCCCGATCTCGGCCAATGCATGGTCGGGGAATTCGCTGGCAACCTTCGCGAACATCTTGGCGTCTGCCCGGCGGACGCTCTTGGCAAATGCCCCCTGGGCCCAAGGCTTCCAGTAGGGGTGGCGTGGATTCGCAAGCAACGCAGTGACCGAGGCGAGGGCGGCAACCGCAATTCCCCGGTCTTCGGCACACGGATCCTCGCGGTCCACCAGCAAGATGATCGGCTGAACCAGCTCCCCGGTCGGAACGGGACAATCCGGTTCCGGCGCTTGCCGGGTTTCCTCCGGCGAGGTCACGGGGGCTGCTGCGTTATCCATGTTTTCCACGCTTCTAGCCTAGGCGTGATTCGAGATGGCTCAGGCCTTCCACCACGAATCGAAGATGGTGACGGGCGTCGTCCGCTTGTGCCGCGAACGCAGGAATTTGCGCTCCAGGTTCTGGGCGGCGTCCTCCGGGATGTCCCGGCCCTCAAGATAGTCGTCGATGTTGTCGTAGGAGATGCCGAGCTCGTCCTCGTCGGTGCGCAACGGCCGTCCGTCGAGCAGGTCCGCTGTGGGAACCTTTTCCCACAGGAATCGCGGAGAGTCGAGGTGGCGCAGCAGTTCGCGGTTCTGCCGCTTGTTCAGCCCAAAGAGCGGGAGGATGTCCGCCCCGCCGTCGCCGAATTTCGTGAAGAACCCGGTGACGGATTCGGCCCCGTGGTCGGTGCCGAGCACCAGCAGGTTTTCTTCCCCGGCCAGCGCATACTGGGCAATCATGCGCATGCGTGCCTTGATGTTGCCCTTGTTGAAATCGGAAATCTGCGCGCCCGTCGCGGAGAGGAAAGCATCCTCGAGACCGTCGACACCGGCTTGCACGTTTAGGGTGCGTTCAATGTCCGCGGCCACGAAATCCATGGCGGCCTGCGCGTCTGCCTCGTCGAGTTGTTGTCCATAGGGCAGCCGCACGGCCACGAACTTGGCACTGGCGCCCGAGTCGCGCAGTTCTTCGGCGGCAAGCTGCGCCAGACGCCCGGCGAGCGTTGAATCAAGTCCGCCGGAGATGCCCAAGACAAATCCTTTGGTGCCGGTGGCAAGCAGGTACTCCTTCAGGAAATCGATGCGGGCGCGCACCTCTGCCGCCGGGTCGATGTGGGGCTTGACGCCCATTTCCTTGATGATCAGGGCCTGTAATTCGCGCATTCACCTAGCCTAGCGTGCTCGGCTTCGGGCGCGGCGGAACGACCGGCAACGTGACGCAACAGGGGGTTTGGGAAGCCGTTTTCAGGCGTCGGCCGGGGGCTTGTCCGGGTCCCAGCCAAGGTTTGTTGCCATCTGCTGCAGGGAACGCACGGTGATTGCGTAGTCTTCGGCACTGATGCCGGCGCTTGATTCCTCGCGCATCCCGTCGACGATCTCCTTCAGGCGGTCCAGTGACACCGCGCCGCGCTCGGTCAGGGCAAAGGTGTGGCCCTGTTCCGAAACCCAGCCGGAATCCACCAGCTCGGCCAAATGCTCTGAGGGACTCGTGGGTTCATCTTCCGCCTGGGCCTCACCGAAGAAGGGGGCAAGCGCCGCAGTGAGTTCCCCGCCGGTGGCGGGGCCGCGGGACAGCACATTGAGCAGCTGCCATTGGCGGCGCGTGACGCCGTGCTCTTCGAGGGAGTTGGCGAACTGCTCAGAAATGAGCGAGTCAACCAATTTGAGCCAGTAACCCAAGGGGCGAAGATCGTTCATGGCCTCAGCCTATCCCTGCAACCGCTCGCCTGTCTGTAGCGAGTTTCCGGATCGCCTCCCGGTGCCGAAGAATCGCGTGAAGTGCCCGGACGCGGCGTGCGTCCGCGGCGGGATGCAAGCACCGTTGCCCACAAACTAGAATTGAAGCTATGACCAACACTGCCGCTCGCGCCCGCTTGCTTGAACTCGTTAAGGAACTCGCCGTAGTACACGGCAAGGTGATCCTCTCCTCCGGCAAGGAGGCCGACTACTACATTGACCTTCGCCGCATCACGCTGCACCACGAGGCTGCACCGCTGGTGGGCTCCGTCATGCTGGAAATGCTCGACGAGGCAGGCATCGAATTCACCAATGCCGGCGGCCTGACCATGGGTGCCGACCCGGTGGGCACCGCGCTGATGCACGCCGCGGGCCAAGCCGGCCGCGCCATCGACGCGTTCGTGGTCCGCAAGGCACAGAAGTCCTACGGCATGGGACGCCAGGTCGAGGGTCCGGAGGTGTCCGGCCGCAACGTCGTGGTCCTCGAAGACACCTCCACCACCGGCGGCTCGGCGCTGACCGCGGTCGAAGGCGTGCGCAAGGCCGGCGGCAACGTCGTTGCCGTTGCAGTCATCGTTGACCGCGACACCGGATCCAAGGAACGCATCGAAGAAGAGGCCGGCGTGCCGTACCTATACATCTTCGGCAAGGAAGAACTGGGCCTCTAGGCCCCGAGCTTCATGAATCATTCGGATGCGCCCGTCATTGTGGCCATCCGGCGCGGGGACCTCGAAGTGGTGATCGGACTCATCGAGTCCGACCGCTCCGGGGTCCTTGCCGTTAAGCAGCAACTGGGCAAGCTATTCCGGCTGATTTCCGCGGCCCCATACGGGACGAGGCCGCCCGAAGGGCACTGGGGCGGGGAGATCAAGGAACACCACGAGGGCGCACTCTGCGCCCACACTGCATGCATAGGCGCCATGCGGGCCGCGGATCTCATTGCGATCCCTTGGAATGTCCTCAAGAACGCCTACCCCAGAATCTTTCCGACCGAGCTGCCTGAGATTATTGAACGGCTGGGGGAGAACTACCAACGCGCGCCAAAGAACTGGGATAAGACGATTCCCAACGGGGGTGATATTTGACGGGGGGGGTGGGCAAACGCCGGCACCCACGGGTGGCGGCACTGTAACCACTTGCTTTTCACCCTGCATTGGAGCAAGCTGCGCGAGCGGGCGGCGCTATTTGCGGCCGCGCCAGGGCTGGCAACAATCACCCTGCCTCGTCTGTTTGATGTGGAAGTCAGGCCCTCGCTCGGGGGCGGCGGCGATGGATTTCCAGATTGATCCGGGTAGTGAAGACCGCATTGATCGGCAGGTCTTGGCACCGGTTCGGAATTGCATCTGGACACCCGAATTCGTCGCGGATGGAATTGCCCGTTTCCTGGCGAACCACACCAGCGACTTCCGGTTGCGGCGGGTCACCCGGCTTGAATCATTGCTTGCGTGGAACCCGCCAAAACATGACGGCTTTCATCGTTGGTTCTTCCCCGTGCCGTTGCGGCAAAGATGGGCGAGCGAAAAGTCGGACGATGCGCGGGCCAATTCGTCGACTGCTGGAACTTTTCCTCTGCTATTTTTGCCGTGTTCAAGGGCCTCCCGGCTTGATTCGCCCGGTCGCAGGTAACGGATGGCACCCTATGCAACCGCTGTGTGGACCAAGGCCCCTCGATTCATTTGGCCCCGTTGAACACGAAAAAATCAGGGTGGTTGTCGCCGCAGATCTCGCGCGCAGAAGCCAGGCCAGTGGGTTGTTGGTCAACCACCCAGAAGCGGCAGCAATTCTTACTTACGAACCCATCGAAGGGGCACGGGACGGACTCACCGTCGCCGAACTGTTGAGCTTCGGCACGACTGTTCTCTTCTGGAAACACGTCATACGAGGGCATTCCGGCGGCGATCCGCGACGGTCGGGTCAATGCGATGTTTCCGGACGATACCAAGGTCGTCACATTCCACAGTCCACAGTCCCAATCGTTAACGAGGCGTGACCACAAGGCCCGGAGAATACCTCCTCCGTGACGAACCCGTTGTCTGCAATGAGGAGCTTGATACCCGGACCCTGAACCTGGTGAACCGGGATGACAGGTCCATGCAGGCCAATTCCCACTACCGTTTTGCCGAAATCAATCCGCAGCTGGAGCCGGACAGAGTGGTGGCCGGTTGATTCAGTCTGGGCATCATCCCGGCCCCGTCGTGCGCTTCGAACAAGACGACGCGCGGACCGTGCATCTGTCCGGCTGAACATATGACAGTGATTTCGTGCCGTACTGACGCATGCAGGAACTGCCAACGGGGTGGGAAAATACCCGAACCCGAACACAGCAAGATCGGGGCCAAGGCTATGGCCCAGTCCGAGGAATCGATGCCCGAGTGGATCGACGTCTTTGCCCTGTGTGCCGATGCGACCCGGATGAAGATCCTGATGGCGATGCATGCGGCACTGGATTCCTCGGTGAGCCAGTTGGCTGCGGCGACCTCACTGGGCGCGAACACCGTGACCCAGGCGCTGGCAACCCTCCACAAGGCCGGCGTCGTGGAGGTACGGGCCGACGGCCGCTACCGCCGCTGGACCCTCACTTACCCGGGAGTGCACCGGTTGCCGCACCAGATGAGCGCACCGCATTCACCGCTACACCCCGAACACTCGCAGCACTAAGGCCGTAGGGAGGAACGATTGTCGGCGGCCGGCGAGGCCGGCACGCGTTATCGTCGTACAGGCCGGCAAGCCGGCAGGCAGGCGAGTCCGGTCGGGACATGACAGACGATTGAAAAGGGCCGCAAAACCCGCTTTCTTATGCCATGTCAGCGTGGAAGAGTTGGGACTCAACGCGCGACAAGGGAGTGCGATCTCGCACCCGCGCGCTCCATGGGATCGCCCATCGAAGTGGCCGCGGTGTCAGGTCGCCACCAAACATGTGGTTGCAGACGAGACGAAGGAATGCATAGTGCGAATCACCAACGTACGGCCATGGGGCCAGTCCCCGGTGGACATCGAGATCACCGACGGCCTGATCAGCCACGTTGTTCCACACGTACCTGCGCTCGCCAGAATTGGCGACGTCGATGGCCGTGGACGCCTGGGGCTGCCCTCGTTCTCCGATGTACACGTCCACCTCGATTCCACCCGGATCGGACTGCCCTTTCGCGAACACACCGGCGCACCGGGCGTCTGGGGCATGATGCTCAATGACCGAAACAACTGGCGGGACGCCGAAACCTCGCTGCCGGACCGGGTGGTGGGGACGCTGGAGCGCATGATTGCCCATGGCACCACGCGGGTGCGCAGCTACGCCCAGATCGACGCGGACTGCAAACTTGAAAAGTTTGAGGCGGTGCTGGCAGCCAAGGAAAAATTCGCCGCAAGCGCCGACGTCCAGATCATGGCTTTCCCGCAGGCCGGGCTGCTGCTCGAACCTGGCACGGTGCAATACCTGGAAGAGTCGCTGAAGCTTGGCGCCACCGTCATGGGCGGCATCGATCCATGCCAGCTGGACCGGGACCCGGTCAGGCACCTGGACATCGTTTTTGGCCTGGCCGACAAGCACCAGGTGGATATCGACATCCACCTGCACGAGCCCGGCCACTTGGCGCATTTCAGCACCGAACTCATCATGGAACGCACCCGGGCGCTGGGGATGGAGGGGAGGGTCACGCTCTCGCACGCCTACGAACTGGGCAATGTCTCCGACGCCGCCACCGAGCGGGTCATGGACGGCATGAGCGCACTGGATATTTCGTGGGCGACGGTTGCCCCGGCGACCTCGGGGAAGCAGTTCAACCTCGCCGCCATGACCCAGGCGGGCATCCGTGTGGGTCTGGGCGAGGATGGCCAGCGCGATTACTGGAGCCCCTATGGGGATTGCGACCTCCTCTCGCGCACCTGGCAGCTGGCCTTCACCCACGGGCTGCGGCAGGACGAACTGATCGAACACGCCGCGGCCATTGCGACCTGGGGCGGTGCCACGATCATGAACCGCGGACTGACCCGACTGGGCTCCACCGGCGACCGCCCGGGATTGCGGGTGGGGGACCCCGCAGATCTGGTGCTGCTGGCGGGTGAGACCGTGACCAGCACGGTGATGGACCGCGGGAACGACCGGACCGTCATCCACGACGGCCTTGTGGTCGCGGACCAGCTGGAACTGGTGCTCTGAGCCGAGCCCTCCTGAACTTCACCGGAAGCGCCGACGCCCCAGTCACATAGCACGGCGGAGGTGCCAGTGATGATAGCTTGTAATTTCGCTATCAATTTTTCGAAATAGGAGAATTTTGAAGACTTCATGGGGGCGCGGCCTGGCCGCACTAATCGCAGCTTAATCACTGGTGCTGGGCGGCAGCGTTGCCGCAACCGCCTCACCGCTGCCAACGACCGTCGGCAGCGTGGCGGTCAGCGCCGCGAAGAAGGCGCCGGTCCTGGTCACGATCAGGAAGATCCCGACCAAGACCGTCAAGGCCGGAGCCAAGGCAACCATCAAGCCGCTGGTCACCAAAAAGAAGAGCACCAAGGTCACGTCTCAGGTGCTCACGGTCAAGCAGGGCAAGAAGACCATTGCCAAGAACAAGAAGTCGGTTGGGCTGAAGGCTGGCAAGTACAGGGTCACCACGACCGTCAAGTACACGGTGCTTGGAAATGAATCCACCAAGACCTTGGTCAAGAGCCAGGATTTGGTGGTCAAGACGAAGACGAAGACGAAGCCAAGCTGGGTCTACAGCAACGCAAGCTGGAAATGCCCTTCGGGCTACCCGATCAAGGGAAATGCCAGCAGCAAGATCTACCACGTGCCGGGTGGCGCCTTCTACGGCCGGACCAACCCTGAAGAATGCTTTGCAAGTGCCTCGGCAGCACGCGCCAAGGGTTACCGCGCTTCCAAACGCTAAATAAGTAAAATGAGTGGCGGGTCGTGAACTGGCCCCCGAAAGTTGGACTCGGTAAGCAAAAGTCTACGCAGCGAGTGCCTGGGCCCGATATTCCATCGGGCTCAGGCACTCGAGCGTTAACGAGATGCGCTCGGTGTTGTACCAGCGGATGTAGTCCTTCAGGTCGGTGGTGAACGCCTCGATGCCGGCGTGCTCGTGGTGGTGGAACATTTCTTCCTTCAGGTGCCCGAAGAAGTTCTCCATCACCGCGTTGTCCAGGCAGTTGCCCTTGCGCGACATGGACTGGGCCATCCCGGCGTCGCTGAGGAGCTTCTGCCAGCTGGAGTGCTGGTACTGGAATCCCTGGTCCGAGTGCACCATCGGGGCCTCGCCGGCGGCCAGGGTCTCGATGGCCCCGATGAGTGATTGGTTGGTGAAGGCGACGGTCGGCGACTCCGAAACCGAGTAGGAAACGATCGAACGGTCAAAGAGGTCCATGACGGGCGAGAGGTAGACCTTGCGGTCCGCGACCTTGAACTCGGTCACGTCGGTCACCCACTTCAGGTTCGGCGCCGCGGTGTCGAACTCGCGCTTGAGCTTGTTCTCGGCGATCTTGCCGACCTGGCCCTTGTCGGAGGAGTAGCGGCGGCGGCTGCGGACCGTGCAGGCCAGGTTTTCCTCGCGCATCAGTTTCAGCACGGTCTTGCGGGCCACGTGCCGTCCGTCGCGGGCCAGGGTGGCGTGGATGCGCCGGTGCCCGTAGCGGCCCTTGGCCTCGGTGAAGATCCCGTGGATCCGGGTGCGGAGTTCCGCGTGCCGGTCAGGGGTCTTGAGTGCTGCCTGGCGGTGGAAGAACGTGGAACGGGGCAGCCCTGCCGCGGCCAGGAGCAGGGGCAGGGGGTGGGATGCCTTGAGGGCGATCACCGCGCTGATCTTCAGCGCGGTGGGTGGTTCCTCAAGGCCCGCACTTTTTTTAGGTAGGCGTTCTCGGCCTGCAGGCGCTGGTTCTCGCGGCGCAGCTTCTCGAGCTCTGTGAGTTCGGTCGGCTCGGGACTGGATGCCGCCCTCGGTCGGCCCTTGGGCTTGGGGCGCAGTCCGTCCTCGCCCTGTTCCCGGTATATTTTCGCCCAGTTGCGGACCTGGGCCGGGGAATTCAGCTGGTGCTTGAGGGCAAGGTCCATCGCGGTCGCCTCGCCGGAGAGGTACCGGCGGACGAGCTCGAGCTTGAACTCGAAGGAATACACCTGCTTGGTCGGTTTGCCTTCCAACGCTGCCCTACCCCAAATCCTGAAACGTTCCCCGAGCTTCTCAACGGCACCGGCGCTGACTCCAAGTCTTGAGGATACCGCGACATGCCCGAATCCTTCCTCGAAGAGATCGACGGCGGCCAGCCGTTGCTCGGCGGTCAATGAACTATGTGGATACATGAAAAACTCCCCGGAAGTATGGAACTGAATTATTCAGTCCAACTTCCGGGGAGCAGTTCAGTCGGGGGATTCCCCGGCCCGCCACTCATTTGGAAACTGAACCCGGGGGGTTTCCCTAGTCTTCGTTGGATCCCTCGACGAAGCCGGATCCGTCTTCATTGGTGCCCTGGATCAGTTCAGCGTGAATTTCGGCCACGGACGGGTATTCCAGATCCGCGCGGAACGGGAATGACGCAACATCTTCCGGCTGGGTGATTCCGGTGTGCACCAAGATGGTCAGCAGTCCGGCCTCCATACCCGCGATGATATCGGTGTCCATGCGGTCGCCTATCATGGCGGTGGTTTCCGAATGCGCATCGATGCGGTTCAACGCTGAGCGGAACATCATCGGATTGGGCTTGCCCACCACATAGGGAACGCGTGAGGTCGCCTGCGTAATCAGTGCGGCCACGGCGCCGGTGGCCGGAAGCAACCCTTCGGGGGATGGCCCCGTGGCGTCCGGGTTGGTGGTGATAAACCGAGCTCCGTCGCTGATCAGACGAATCGCCTTGGTGATCGCTTCGAAGGAGTAGGTGCGGGTTTCACCCAGCACCACATAGTCGGGTTCCTGGTCGGTCAGGATGAAGCCCGCATCATGCAACGCGGTGGTCAGTCCGGCCTCGCCGATCACAAAGGCTCGGCCTCCCGGACGCTGGCGGCGCAGGAACTCCGCGGTCGCCATGGCAGAAGTCCAGATGTTCTTTTCCGGAACGTCCAGCCCCGAAGACAACAGCCGCGCCCGCAGGTCGCGCGGGGTGTAGATCGAATTATTGGTCAGCACCAGGAATCGCTTGCCTGTCGCGACCCAATGCCCGATCATTTCAGAGGCTCCCGGGATGGCCCGGTTTTCGTGTACCAGCACCCCATCCATATCCGTGAGCCAGCAGTTGATGTCATTCACGGTTCGTGGTTCATGCGTTGGCACGTTAGGGGTCCTTTCGGGGAATACCTGAGGTGATAAGTCTTTCAGGTTCAAACGGTGTGGTGAAGCGGGTAGGTCACAACCAGTTGTTTTTCTTGAAAACTATGTACAAGGTCAGGCTCAACGCCACCATGAGGCCCAGTGCGGCGGGATATCCCCACGAATAATGCAATTCCGGCATTTCGGAAAAGTTCATCCCGTATATGCTGCCGATCAAACTCGGTGCGAACAGGATCGCTGCCCAGGACGAGATCTTTTTCATTTGTTCGTTCTGCGTTACCCCGGCTTCCGTGGCCTGCTGGGACGCGAGGGTTGCGGAAAGCGAGAGCGCGTTGGCCAGCAGGGCCCTGAAGGATGCCACACGCTCGGCCAAACGAATGGCGTGGTCCTGCACGTCGATGAATTTCCTGTCCAGTTCCACGGCGTCTTCGGGGGCCAAATCCGTAAGTTTGATGTCCTTGCGCAGCCGCTCGATCACCGAATCGAGCGGGGCAACGGCCCGCTGGAATTCAATGACTTCCCGGGACAGTTCATAAATGCGCCGGGAAACATTGCTCTGGCCGGAAAACAACTGTTCCTCGATCTCGTCGATGTCGTTGCCCAGACCCGCTGCAACAGGTTCATATTCATCGACGACTTGGTCGATCACCGCATAGAGAACGGCTTCGGGCCCCATGGCCAGGAGCCCTTGTTCCTCTTCCATGCGTTTGCGGACTTCCCCGATCTTTGGTGATTCGGCGTGCCGAACAGTCACGACAAAATCGGCCCCGACATATACGTGAAGTTCCCCAAACTCCACTTTTTCAACGTCATCGAGGTAGCGTGCGGGACGCAATACGACAAAGAGGTGGTCCCCGTAGTGGTCAAGCTTCGGGCGTTGGTGGCCGGCAAGGGTGTCCTCGACCGCAAGTTCATGAAGGCCAAGCTCTTCGGAAACCTCATGCATCTCCTGGGCGTTCGGCCGGTAAAGCCCGAGCCAGCCCATTCCGCCGGTTTCCTTCATGGATTCAAAGGTTGAGCTCAAATCCGGTGGATGGATGACCCGTTTCCCATGCACGTAGATCGCGTTGTCAATGATGGGCATGGATCCTCCGGGTGCGGTGGCCGGATGGATGTCCGGCACAAAATTTGGTGCTGTCGTCAGTTTGCCACCATGGCGTCGAAAACTCCCACTGGCGGCATGACGCCCGGGTGTTGTCCGTGGACTTGGCATCACAGGGACGTGCGGCAGGAGGCACCCTGGCGTTCGTCTCACTTGGGCGATGCTGGGGGCGGCGTGTGAACGACTACCCTTGAGTGGTGACTTCTGCCCCTGAAACGAACGCATCCGTACCCGTCGAAACCGCTCCCGAATTCGAGGAGCGTCCCGAAGTTGGCGTCGGCCCGTGGGAAGGCGAGTGGCCGGCCGAAGAGCACTACGATCACGAACTTCTGGAGTCGGGAGACCGGCGAAACGTCGCCGACAAATATCGCTACTGGACCATGGACGCGATCATCGCCGACCTGGACGAGCGCCGCCACGACTTCCACATTGCCATCGAGAATTGGCAGCACGACATGAACATCGGCACCGTGGTGCGCACGGCCAACGCCTTCCTGGCCAAGGAAGTCCACATTATCGGTCGCCGCCGCTGGAACCGCCGAGGTGCCATGGTGACCGACCGCTACCAGCACGTCCGCCACCACCCCACTGTCGAAGATTTCGTGGCGTGGGCCAAGGAGGAAGGGCTGGCGATCATCGGGATCGATATCTTCCCGGATTCCGTGCAGCTTGAGACCTACGAATTGCCGCGCAACTGCGTGCTTGTCTTCGGGCAGGAAGGCCCGGGACTCAGCGAGGAAGTCCACCAGTCGGCCGAGGCCACGCTTTCCATTGAGCAGTTTGGCTCCACCCGTTCCATCAACGCGGCGTCTGCCGCGGGCATCGCCATGCACGCCTGGATCCGGCGCCACGTATTCAACCAAAAAGTCGGGTAGACCTTGGGAAAACCTTGTTCTTCCATCGAAGCGCAAAAGAGTTGCCTGCCAGCTATTCTCTCCATCTTGCACGTCGGCTACGGTGATGCCTAAGTGTTCAGTCCTTGGGGTAACTGGATCTAATGGCTGGTTCCGACCGGTGATCCATCCTCTGTATTCGCGTTGCAATTGAGCAAGTGGTTTCACATCAGGATGGGAGAGCTCGCCGTGAAGAAGCACCAAGTGAATCGTGCCCGTGGCGTTCGCCCGAAAAATCACCAACGAAACAGGCTCTCCAAGGTTTCAGTCCTGGGCATGGTCGTTGCCGCAGCGTTTACGCTTTCGGGCGTACCCGGGTTGGGCTTGGCTGATGAGCCGTTGGAAGCTGGGGCGTCGTCGAACAACGTAATTGCCCCGGCCATATTCGTTCAACCGGTAAGCGTTTCGCTACTTAGCGGTGTTGACGCCATCAGTTGGGATTCGCTGGAATTCACAAGCGCCCCGATGGATCGGGGACTGGCTGGAGTGCCAAATGCGGCCGCAGCCATCAACGGCTCAACGGAGAACCTGGGCCTCGGAACCGGTGGGCAAAGTGCCCTCATGCTGGCGGGACAACGCCTGGGTGTGCGGGGCGTACTGCCCGGACAGCTTCAATTGATCCACCCGGTCATTTCAAGGCACATCACCAGCCCGTACGGGTGGCGCCACAACCCGACGGGAGCCGGCACCCAGGTCCACATTGGCCAGGACTACGCGATCTCTTGCGGTTCCCCTGTTTACGCGACAGCGGACGGCACAGTGGTTCAATCCGCCTGGGCAGGCCATTCCGGCATGCGAGTGACCATCGACCACGGGAATTCCGTGAGGACCGGCTACAGCCACAACTCTCGGTTGATCGCCCAGGTTGGCGATCAAGTCAAGCAAGGCCAACTCATTGCGTTGAGCGGAACAACCGGGAACTCCACGGGTTGCCACGTGCACTTCGAAGTCATCATAAATGGCCAATGGAATGATCCCCGGAATTTCCTGCCCGGTATCCCGGGGCAACCCAACCCGTTATTTGATTCGCATGACACAAGGATCACGGCCGAGCCGATCCGCGATTCCGGTGCACCGCGTTTCGGTATCGAGAACGGCCACGACCTGGAAATTGATTTGCCTTCGGAACCCGTTGAGCACGAGCCGTCCAAGAAACCTCACAAGGCTTCACCAGACGCCGGGTCCAAGCCAAAACCGCCGGCAAAAGACCATGTGAAGTCCCCGGTCAAGAAGCCGGCCAAGAAGCCTGACGCCAAGCCGGCGCCCAAGCCCAGCACCAAGCCGACGGAAAGCCCCAAGCCCAGCACCAAGCCGACGGAAAGCCCCAAGCCCAGCACCAAGCCGACGGAAAGCCCCAAACCCAGCACCAAGCCGACGGAAAGCCCCAAACCCACGACGCCTTCGAAGCCGACGACAAGCCCGACCCCGCCACCGGCTTCACCCGCTCCGACGCAGCCGGGTGCCGACGCCAGTACCAAGCCGACGCCTCCATCCACGGAAGCCGCAGTGGAACCACCTGCCAAGCCAAAGCCGCCGGCAGACGAGAAACCGGCAGAAGTCGTTGTAGAACCCGATGCCAAACCAGCGGATCCGAACGACGCGGAAGCCGCCGAAATCGCCGCGCTTTCCGATGCGGAAATCGCCGCGCTCCTGGCAGCACGGGACAAGCTCTCGGCCGCGAAACTTGCCGCGCTCCTGGAGGAATCGGCCAGGCGCGCAGCCAAGTCCAACTAGCCGACGGCGGGCCGGGAACGGACCGAAGTCGCCTCGGGGCGACGGCTCTGCGCGACACCGACGGGGCCCAACCCGTCATGTCGCAGGCGATCAAGGTCACGTGTCGATAGGATGGGTGTAGCCAACGAGGTCTACTCCCCACAATTCCTTATCAACACAGGAGTCAGTATGCCCATCGCAACCCCGGAACAGTACAACGCCATGATTGACTCCGCCAAGGCTGGCGGATACGCCTTCCCGGCTGTCAACGTGACGTCGTCGCAGACCCTGAACGCCGCCATCCGCGGCTTCGCGGAAGCCGAATCCGACGGAATTATTCAGGTCTCCACCGGTGGCGCAGCCTACTGGTCGGGTGCCTCCATCAAGAACATGGTCACCGGTTCGCTGGCCTTCGCCGCCTTCGCGCGCGAAGTGGCCAAGAGCTACGGCGTGAACATCGCCCTGCACACGGACCACTGCCCTGCGGACAAGCTCGACGAGTTCGTGCTCCCGCTGCTTGCCGCATCCGAGGCAGAGGTCGCGGCCGGCCGCAACCCGTTCTTCAACTCCCACATGTGGGACGGCTCCGCCGAAACCCTTGAAGAGAACCTGCGCATCGCCGCAGAGCTGCTGCCGCGCACCGCTGCTGCCAAGCAGATCCTCGAAGTCGAAATCGGCGCGGTCGGCGGCGAAGAAGACGGCGTCGAGAACGCCATCAACGACAAGCTGTACTCGACCGTTGAAGATGCACTTGCCACTGTTGCCGCTCTCGGCTCCGGCGAGAACGGCCGGTACATCACCGCGCTGACCTTCGGAAACGTGCACGGCGTGTACAAGCCGGGCAACGTGAAGCTGCGCCCGGAGATCCTCAAGGACATCCAGGAGCAGGTCGGCGCCAAGCTTGGCAAGGCCAACCCGTTCGACCTGGTCTTCCACGGCGGCTCGGGTTCCAGCGACAAGGAAATCGCCGACGCGGTTGCCTATGGCGTCATCAAGATGAACATCGACACCGACACCCAGTACGCCTTCACCCGCCCGGTGGCCGGCCACATGCTCGCCAACTACGACGGTGTGCTGAAGGTCGACGGCGAAATCGGCAACAAGAAGACCTACGACCCGCGCGTCTGGGGTGCCAAGGCAGAAGAGTCGATGGCGTCCCGCATCGCAGCTGCCGCAGTGCAGCTCGGCTCGGCCGGAAAGAGCTTGAAGTAACCATGGCCGATCTTGGAGCAAACCTGCTGGGCATTCCGGAAACCCTGCTGCCCGAAGAGGTAGAGGTCAACGCACGCCTGGTCGCCGGCGACGAGGCAGTGGACATCGCTGCGGCCTTCCCGTCTTCTTCGCTGGGCTGGGCCCTGCTGGCCGACGAGGCACACGCGGAGGGCCGCTATGTCGAGTCCTACGCGTACTCGCGTGTTGGCTACCACCGCGGCCTCGACGCGCTGCGCAAGTCCGGATGGCGCGGCCAGGGTCCGGTGCCTTGGCGCCACGTACCCAACCGCGGCTTCCTGCGCTCGCTGTACGCCCTGCAGCGTGCGGCGGCCGCCATCGGCGAAACCGAGGAAGTCGACCGCATCGGCCGTTTCCTCAACGACTCGGATCCCTTGGCGGTTGCCGCCATCGAGGCCGAGTAACCCCGCAAGTCCTGGATTGACTTGATCGATGATTGTTCGTGCCGACCCCGGGTCGGCACGAACAATTTTCGTTTAACGGGCACCGCGGAGGCGGAACGGCGGCTGGGAGAAGCCAAACCCGCTCAACTAAACTGGTGGAGGTCCGTGCACCTCTTCGTCGCCCACGGAGGGACTCTGTCGACGGCCGTTTGTGGCGTCGCAGGAACAAAGGAAAACAATGGCACACGTGCAGTCCGGTGATGCGCTTGGCGCCTCCTACCGTCTTGAGGAACCCCTTGGTTCCGGTGCGGTCGGCGAGGTGTGGCGGGTCAGCTCCGCCTCCGGCGGGCCGGACCTCGCGGCGAAGCTGCTTCGCCCGGAACACGCGCAGGACCCCACCCTCGTCGAACGTTTCGTGAGGGAACGCTCGGTGTTGCTCGCCCTGCGGCATCCGAACATCGTTGCGGTCAGGGACCTCGTCGTCGAGGGCGACAGGCTCGCGATCGTCATGGACTACGTGACCGGCGGATCGGTGCGCGACCTGCTGGAATCCCGGCTGACGCTTCCCGCGGGCGAGGCGCTGGCGCTCTGCGCCGAGGTGCTCGACGCGCTGGCCAGTGCCCACGCCGGATCGGCCACGCACCGGGACATCAAGCCGGACAACGTGCTGCTGGCCGAATCGTGGCGCCCGGGCCTGCAGGGCGCGGTGAAGGTCTCCGACTTCGGGATCGCCTCCGTGATCGGGGAACGGACCAGGCACACCACGGGAATGGTGGGCACCCCGCAGTACATGCCGCCCGAACTGCTCAGCCAGGGCGAGATCGGCCCCGCGGCCGACATCTACGCCACGGGCATCATGCTTTACGAGCTGGTCGCCGGGCGGACGCCGTTTGCCGGAGCAGGCACCGACTTCACGCTTGCCTACCGCCACGTGACTACGCTTCCGCCCCGGCTGGACCTGCCCGAGGAGCTCTGGGCGGCGCTGGAAAAGACGCTGTCCAAGAACCCGCGGGAACGGCCCGGCGCCGCGCAGGCGGCCGCGCAATTCCGCAGGTTGGCCCGGGAATTCGCGGACCTTCCGGCGCTGTCGCGTTCCGTGGAGCCCGAGGACTTCCAGGCCGTGGACCGCCCGGCAACGGTGCTGCGCGGAGCCCCGGCGGAGCCGGAGGCCGGGCCGACGGTGGTTGCCCGGACGCCGGAATCGCCGCAACCCGAGCTGGGCCCGGCGGGCTCCCGCACCATCGTGAGGCCGATGCCCCGCCGCGACCCTGCCCGTCCCGTCGAACCCGTCGAGCCGGAAAACACCGCAAGCAAATGGTCGGCCTGGCTGACCAGGAAGGTCCTTGTGCTGGGTGCCGTGGGGTTGGTCCTGGTGGTCGGCCTGGTCTTCGGAATCGTCCTGACGCTTCCCCAAAGTTCCCCAGCCGTGGGGCCACGGGCGGCCGACGCCACCGCCACCCAACAGGACGTCCCGCTGCCCAGCGGCCTGTCGGTCAGCCGCGCGGCGAGCTACGACGCGGCGGCCGGCGAAGTGAAGCTCACCATCACGTACTCGGCCCAGAAGGCGCCCCTGCGCGGGCCGTTCCTCGAGGTGCTCCCCGGCGCCGCGGGTTCCCCGGCATGCCCGCCGGTGACCTGGGAGAACGCGGCTGCCACGCGCAACAAGCCCAGCCTTTCCGGCGTGTCTGCGAACTGCGGCTGGAGCGTCGACGGCGTCCGCATCCCGGCGCAGGGAAGCGTTGAGGTCGGCGCAACGATACCCGTGGCGCTGGCGGGGGAGAACGCCCTTGACGAATGGCTCGATGCCGCCGCCGCGGCGACGACCGAGGCCACCGCGGACGACAGCGTCGAGGGTTCCGCCTACCCTGTGCAGCGGCTGCGCGGGATCCAGGTCCAGACCCCGGCACGCACGGTGAGCCAGACGGCCCTGCCCGTCACGCTGGTTCCGGTCTGGCCCAGCGGGCCGGACGTGCTCGGCCCGCTCTACAAGAGCCCCGCGACCGGCAAGCCCTCCGAAATGCTGACCGCCATTGCCGGGGGCGAAAAGGGCGTCCGGTTCTCCGACGGGTGCTCCGGCGGCCTGGCCGTCTCGTCCGACGGGCTTGTGGTGACGGCCCTTGCCGTGGCCCCGAGCTGCGTCCTGCGCGCGGTGGTCGGCAACTTCACCGACCTGGCCAGCGAGCCGTTCGGCATCACCACCCGCGAGTAAGTGCGGTAGGGGCCAGAGCCAGGTCGGCGCCGGGCCCTGCAGTCAGCTACTTGTCGATCTCCGGGCTCATGGTCTGGACGAAGGCGCCCGCGCCGCCGACGCACAGGTAGCCGCGTCCCGGGGTGACAGCCACCGGCGCGCGGCGCGGCAGCGTGATGCCCAGCAGCTCCCCGTCGTAGTCGACGTCGGGCTGCAGCAGCACGCCGCAGCGGGACTTGCGCACGGTCTTGGTCCAGTGCGCGTACAGTCCGCGCAGGTCCGCCGAGCGACCCGCGGCGATGACGCGCAGCTGCCCGTTTCCGCTGGCCAGCAGGCCGGCCAGCGACTGGTCGGAGTCCTCGAAGCGTTCGGCGTCGTCGACCAGCAGCACCACCGGGCCGCGTTCCAGCCTGATGCCCGCCAGCAGTGCCGGCAGGTCCTCGGGGCCGACCGCCAACCGGTCGAGGTCCGCGCCGGCCAGCGGCGACCGCCTGTCGCAGGCGCCCCAGATGGCCACGGGGTTCCCCGCCGCCGAGGCCGCGCGCAGGGATTCGACCAGGGCCAGCAGCAGCGTCGACTTTCCGCTGCGGGCGGGCCCGGCGATGAGCACGTGTTCGCCCTCGTAGACCTCCAGCAGGGCCGGGGCCAGGTCCTCCTCGCGCAGGCCCACGGGAAGGTGCCACGGTTCGGCGCCCAGCGTGGCAACGGCGCCGACCTCGCCCACGCCGAGGTCCTCGGGAAGGCGTCCGATGGCTGCCGCCTTTTCGGCGCCCAGCGGCCAGCGCGCCGCGACGCGGCCCACCGCGGCGGGCAGGTCCGTGGCCGGGGAGGCGATGTGCATCTGGCGCAGTGTTCCGGCATCGACGCACCTGCCCGGCACGGGCGCGGGGATGTTCTGCCCGCGGACCCCCAGCGCCGAGTAGTCGTAGGGGTCGGCCAGCCGGTAGAGCCACTTCTGGGTGGTGACCTCGTCCATGGCAGAGGGCACCGCCTTGGCGCGGGTGGTGGACACGGCGAACCAGAGGTTCAGGGCCGGGCCGTCCGCGTAGGCCCGGTAGAGGGCATCGAGCAGGGCCAGACCGTCGTAGTCCTGGAACTCGTCGCGCAACGTGGCCAGGCCGTCGATCAATACCAGGGTCGGACGCCTGTCGGCCTGATCGGCGCGGCGCTTGTCCAGCTCGGTGCGCAGGTGCCGCAGGAACCTGGCTTGCTGTTCCGCCGCCCCGGGGCCGGAGCCGACGTAGGCGAGGGTGTGCGGCAGGTCCGCGAGCGGGGCGAGGGCGCGCGAGCCCAGGTCCAGCACCAGCAGGTCGAGCGCGTCCGGGCTGGTTTCCGCGGTGATGGCCAGCGCGATCGAGGCCAGCGTGGTGCTGGTGCCGCTTCCGGTGATGCCCAGCAGCATGAGGTTTCCCTGGGCCAGGTCCCAGCCGGCGGCGGATTGCCGCTGCAGCTCGGGCTCGTCGGCCAGCGCCACCCGGATGGTGCTGCCGTGCACGCCACCGACGCCCGGCCGGTTGGCGTCCGGCTGCCCGGCCGTCGCGGGGGTTTCCGCGTCGGCATCGGCCTCCGCGGCGAAGCCGGCGAGGTCCACGCGCGCACCGAGGGCCTCCGGCCAGATGCGCCGCGGGGCGCCGAAACCGGCGTCCGCGTGGGCCTCGCGGATGGCGTCGATGAGCAGGTCGAGGTCGCTGACGTCGGACTCGGGTCCGCGGGCCGCGCGGCGGCGCTGCACGGGCATGCCCAGCGGGCCGACCTCCAGCAACTCCAGCGCGCTGGCCTCCTGGTGGGAGGCGCGGCCCGTGACGAGGGCCGTCTGCACCGGGGTGATGTCGTCCTGGCCCAGCTTGATGAAGGCGCGACCGGTCTGGGCACGCCCGATCCCGGCCGCGGCAGGCACCCCGATCACGTTGGCGGAATCGTCGCGGCTCTGCACACGCAGTGCCACCCGCAGGTTGGTGTTGGCCAGGATGTCGTCGTTCACGACGCCGGCCGGGCGCTGGGTCGCCAGGATCATGTGCACGCCGAGCGTGCGGCCCACCGCGGCGACGGACACCAGCGAGGAGAGCACCTCGGGGAAGTCCTTGGCGAGCATCGCGAACTCGTCCACCACCAGCAACAGGCGCGGCATGGGTTCGGCCGGGTTGGTGGCCAGGTAGGCGTCGAGGTTGTCGATGTCCTCGCCCGCCGCGGCAAAGACCCGCTGGCGGCGCTGCATCTCCGCCTCGAGCGAGCGCAGCGCCCGGTCGGCCAGCTGTTCGTCGAGGTTGGAGATGGTGCCGATGGTGTGCGGCAGGCGTTCGCAAGCCTGGAACGCGGCGCCGCCCTTGAAGTCGATGAGGATGAAGTTCAGCCGGGTCGGGTCGTTGCGGGCCGCGAGGCCGGCGACCAGGGAACGCAGGAACTCGCTCTTGCCCGAGCCCGTGGTGCCTCCGACCAGGCCGTGCGGGCCGTCGGCCACCAGGTCCAGGGTCAGCGGGCCGGACTCGGAGGTGCCGATCGGGGTGGAGAAACCCCTGGCGGAGGACCACAGCGAGCGGATCGACGCACCGTCCGGCGTGCCCAGGCCCAGCAGGTCCGGGAGCCTGACCAGCGGCGGCAGGGCCGCGCCGGGCACGGTGAGCTCCGGGTCCTCGAAGCGGGCCAGGTCCATGGCGCAGCGTTCGGCAAGGCCCGGGCCGATGCCGGCAACCACCACGTCGTCGACGTGGGACAGGTCGCCCGGTTCGTGCACGGTTGCGGCTGCATCCTCGCCCAGGTGGATCACCGTGGTGCAGGAGGCCGGAAGCTGCTCCTCGGAGCCGGCGATGACGATGCCGGAGACTCCGACGCGCTGGATTGTTGCGTGTGCCGAGCTGCCCTCGGGGGTTCGTCCGTGGCCCAGCAGTGCACGGGCCGGTGCGTCGCGGCCCTCGGTGAGGACCTCCGAGTCGAGCACCAGCAGCACCGCGGGCGTCGGGTGCCCGTCGATGTTCTCGCGCAGGGTGCGCAGCATCGCGGAACTGCGTGTCCGGTCATCGGAGACCCAGCGTTCCCCGGTGCTCGAGCCCGGCTGCCGGGTGTGCGGCAGCCAGGAGGTCCACGCCCATTCGGCGGCTCGCCCGGCATCGCAGAAGACGCCCAGCGTGAGGTCGGCGGGTCCGGCGTGCACCGTCGCCTGGGCGACAAGGCTGCGGGCCACCGCCAGGGCGGCCTCCCGGTTGCCGACGATGCCCACCACGCCCGCATTGCCCAGGTCCACGAGCACGGGGGCCGCGGGCAGCACGCTCGCCTCGAGCACCTCGCGCACCCGGCCGTCGAGTGTGGTGCCGGCCCGGTCGTCCAGTTCCGGGCGCCACGGCACGTCCCCGACTCCCGCGTTGAGCGCCAAGAATCCCTCGGTGCCGGCCCGCCGCTGCCACAGCAGGGTGGTGGGCATCGCGGCCCGGCGCAGCACCGTGGCGGGGTCGGGGATCTCGGTGCGCCGGCGGTCGACCTCGGCCGCGGCGGCCTCCGCGACGTCGGCGGCGAAATCGTCGATCGCCGACTCGAAGCGGGCCTCCTCTTCCTTGAGGTTCCTGGCCCGCCGGTGTTTCTGCTCGAACCACATGCCGATCGCCATCACCGGGCTCAGCGCGGCAAACATGGCAAAGCGGGCGTCGCCCAGGATCATCACCATGGCGCCGGCGAGCACCAGCGGGGCCAGCACCGTGATGAAGCTGAACTTGGAGGCCGGCGGGACGTCCTTGCGGGTCGGGGCCCCCACCGGATCCGCGGCCGGCGGCCATCCGGGACGCGGCGGCCTGTTGAAGGGGGCGGTTCCCGCGGGCGTGAGGTTGTTCAGCGACCCGGGCTTAGGCGCCCGGCTCTCGGGCACGACCGGGCGCACCAGCAGCGTGGTCCCGCCGATCACCAGGGTGCCGGGGGCCGTGGCAAGGGTTCCGTCCATGTCGACAGGAACCCCGTCGAGCAGCGTGCCGTTGGTTGATTGGGCGTCGCGAATGCGGATGCCCTCGCCCTCCAGCTCGATGCTGGCATGGTTCCAGGAAGCGCTTTCGGTGCCCAGCACCACGTCCGCCTGGGGGGAACGGCCGATGACCAGCGGCCGGTGGGCCGGAATCGGGTGGACGGCCCCGGCCTCGAGGCCTCCGGAGACCGTGACGCTCCACTGCCGCAGCGCGTGAGGCGGCTCGACGGGGGACAGCGAAATGCTGCTTCCCTCCAGCAACAGCAGCTCGCCCAGCGGGGTGTCGGCATGCGCGGCGGTCTCGTCGACGTACAGGGTGGTTCCGGCCGCGGGCAGCGGGGCGCCGGCTGCGGCCAGCAGCTGGCCCAGCGTCGTGGCGGGAGCGTGGCTTTCGATCTCCCGGTCAAATCGCTGGTCGCCCAGCTGGATCAGCACGCGCACCGCGCGCTCCTTTCGTCGAAGTTCGCGCGGCGCGCGTGGCCAGTGAAGGCCAAGGTCAGCTGGACGGGTTTCCCGCGAACCAGGTGGCCGTTGTGGAGACGCTGGCCTTGTTTTCGGTGGCCGGTCGCAACCCGAGGTCCTGCAGCGAGCTGTTCAGCTGGACCGGCTCGCCGGTCAGCGCCTCGCGCCTGGAAAAGTCCAGCACGGGGCCGGCGATCCCGTCGGCGGGGCCGACCTTCAGGGTTTCGAGCGCGGCGCCCACCAGCTTCGGGTCGTTGCTGCCCGCCGCCGATGCGGCGCGCACCAGTGCAACTATTGCATCATGGCTGCGCGAATCGGCGGACCCTGCCACTGCCGCGAACTCCCTGTCGCCGGTGAGGTTCTGGGCCTGCGGATCGCTGGCGAGCACGCGGAGCCCGGCCAGGAAGGCCGACATTCCGCGGCCCGAGGCGTCCGAGCGCAGGGCCACCGCGTCGCCGGTGTCGGCTCCCACGGTGAGCAGCCGGCCCGAAAGCGTGCCGCCGGCCTTCTGCAGGGAAACGGCGAACACGGGGCTTGTCGCCCCGGGGGTCAACACGATCGGAACCGTGACGTTGGCCGATTGCAGGGCCTGGACCGCGATTCCCTGCTGCCAGGCGGTGCCGCTGAGCAGGATCGCGTCGGCGGGGTTCTTCACGGGCTTTGCCGGCTTGCCGTCCTTGCCGTCCTTGGTGGACGGCGTGCCGGTGAGGCGGGCGGCCTCCGCGGCAACCGCGGCGGCGTCGCCACCCGGGGCGACTTCCAAGGTTGAAGCGACGCGGACACCGTCGGGGGAGCCGCCGCCGGCATCGATCAACAGGGTCCGCTCCGACTGCGCAAGCGCGGTGGTGAGCGCGGCGGACATCTGGGCGGGGGTCGGCGCGATGCTCCAGGCCTTGGCCGAGGTCTCGAGATCCCCGGAGAGGTAGGGCAGGATCAGTGGCATGCCCGCGTCGGTTGCCGCCTCGAGGGCGCCACTGACGTGCTTGCCGTCGGTTGCCACGACGATTCCCGCGACGCCTTCCGCGATGAGTTCCTCCACGGCCGCGCGGGCACCGTCGACGGTGCCCTTGTCGTTGCGCGTGGCGATGGCGATCGGCGTGCCGCCCATGTCAAAGCGGCGTGCGGCGACGGCGGCTCCCTGCGCCGCGTCCTTCCATTGCGCGCCGTCACCGGTTTCCGCGCCGAGCGTCACCACGACCCCGATGAGCGTGTCGGCGGGAACGTCCTTGGCGGACAGTGCCACCGGGATGGTGGTTGCCACCGGATCGGCCGGCGTGGGCGCGCCGGGACGCACGACGAAGACGACCAGCGCAATGATTGCAGCGATCGCAACGACGGCACCCGCGCCCAGGGTCACGGCCTTGCGGCGGTTCACTTCTGGGCTCCGATCCGGAAGGCGTAGAGCGTCTGCGACGCGGCTCCGGAGGGGACCTCGAGGTGGAAGCTCGGCAGGGTGGTTGCGGCCTCGAGCGAGGCCTTGAACTGCGCCTGGCGCTGCAGGATCCCGGCAACGTCCTCGGCGCGGATGTTCGCGTAGCCCTGTGCGTTTTGGGTGGCCAGCGCCAGCTGGTAGTCGGCGGTGTCGGCCTTGGCGGCGCTGGTGGCCATCGAGCCGAGCAGGCCCGAACCGTTCACCGTGCGATCCCCGAGGTCGAGCATGACCTTGTTGAGGTCCGCCGCCAGAAGGGTCGAGGCGCCCTCGACATCGCGGGTCGAGGCGGAGGTGCTCTGCTCGATCCCCTCAAGGGAGGTCGCCGTCTGTGCGCTGATCGTGGTGGCCAGCGCGTCGCCCTCCTTGGCAAGTGCCTTGTGCTGGGCGTCCACGGTTTCCTTGGCGCCCTCCGCCACGTCCGCTGCCGTGGTGGCCAGGCCGGCGACGGAGCGGTCGAAGGAATCGACCACGGCTGTTGTGCCCTGGGCTGCCTGATCGGCTACCACCCGGATCTGGCTGTCGATGAGATCGGTGATGTCCGAAGCCGCCTCTGCGGTGGTGTTGCGCAGCGCATCCTTGATGCCGGTCTCGAGATCGTCCTGCTGCTTCTCGAGGGCCAGAAGTCCTTCACCCATCGCGTCGCGGTTCTCTTGTGCGGTCGCTGCCAGGGCCTTGAGTTCGGCGATGCCCTTCCCGACGTTGCCGTTGTCGCCCTTCACGGCATCTTCCAGGTCGTCGACCTTGCCACCGATAGTCTTCAGGCTCGCTTCGGCATCCGTGATGGCTGCGTGCACCGGGGCGTCGGGGATAGAGATGTCCGCCAGGGACGCGACCTCGTCCCAGACTGCCGCCTGATCCTGCAAGCGCTCGTCCATCGGAGCGGGGAATTCCCCAAGGGATGCGGGGACTCCGGCCGGCTCGGTTTCTTCGTCGATGGCGCACGGAACATCGGTCATGTAGCGAAGTACCTTTTCGGCGTCCTTGAGTTCAATTTTCTTGTCTTCAACGAGTTTGCACAGGTCGTCGGCAAGTTTGGCGTTTTGCTTGGCCAGTGATCCGCGGGTGCCCTTGTCGCCGATCGTCTTGCTGTTTTTGGCGGCGAGCCCGTGGATTGAATCGAAGTTGTCCTGCAGGTCTTCCAGGGTCTTGTCGATCTCTGTGCGCAGGCTTTTCAGCGGGGTCCTGGCTTCGCTGATCGATGTCCGGAGCGTGCCGATTGCCTTGTTGACGTCGTCCGCTGACGCAGTCTTGTCCAGCTCGTCCAGCTTGGCGGCCAACTCGTCGATGCCGGCGGAGACATCTTCGTGGCGTGCCAGTGCGCCCGCAAGGATTTCCGGTTTCAGGGCGGCGACCAGTTCGTCGCCCTGCTGGACGAGGCTGACGAGCGCTCCAACGACGGAAACCGAGGAGACGTAGAACGCGCAAGTCATCGAAGGTTCGGTGCAGGTTTCCGCAGTCGGCTTCTCGGGTCCGACTGTGCGTTTCAGCGAATCGGCGACCTCATCGCGGCAGCTTGCCGTCGACTGGGCAAACCCGTCGAGCTGGGCCGACATGAGCACCAGGCTCGAATAGACGGTGGAGGACTTGTCCGACGGGGCGACAACCGTGGAGCAGCCGCTGCCGTTGAGCACCGGACGCGGCGGGGCCGCCTTGGTGTCACCGAGCATGGCGTCGACGGTGCCGACGGTTTGGCTCAACTGCGCGATGGTGGTTGATTCGGTGCCCGATACCGTAGCGTCCAGGTCGGTCTTGAGCGACCCGAGCTGGTCCTTCAAGCCTGACATGGTTCCGGCGAGCGAGTCGGTGCTTTCCTTGAGGTGCGCTGCGGTGCTGACGCCGAGGGTCTTCGACGTGCTCTCGAGGTTGGTGCGTACGTCCGTGATGGTGGCGCCGGCGCGGCCGAGCACGTCGTTGACGTCCGCAATGAGGTCAATGGTCCGGCGCTGGAGCGCGAGCTCCGAGGTCGGGCTGCTGTTGAATGCCGAGTCCAGAACGCCGTCGACGGAGAGGTCGGTGGACATGCCGGGCTGCACCGCAAGGTCGATTCTCGGGGTGTCGAAGTCGGTGACGTCGGCGACGAGACGCAGCGTGGTGCTGGCAGCGGAGGTCGGGGGTGCCAGGAGCGTGGCCCACTGGATGATGGTCTCACCCTCGGGCGAGGCGCTGACAATGCCGTTGGTGCCTGCGGTTTCATCGTCCGATTCGCCGATGATCCGGCTGGGTGCAACGTTGGGGAGGACCGTGGAGGCGGCGATGCTCATGGGTGCGCCCACGAGGGTCGGCGCGGTCCGCGACTGCCCCGCCACGTCAAAGGTCAAGTCCTGCGAGGACACGGTGAGGTTTTCGACGGTCAGTTCGATTTCGACCCTGCCGTTGTAGCCGGCCAGATCATTGAGGTTCGAGCCGGTCTTCTCCGCCGTGCGGTACTGGGTGCTCACACGGACGGGGAGGTCGTTGGCCACCTTGTCCGGTTCATAGGCGGTGTCGACGCTGGAGGAGTTCCCCGTTGCATCATCAACAGAGATGGCAGTCCCGTTGACGGTGGCGATTGCACCGTCGGATGCAAGTGACACATTGACCGATTGAAGGACGCGCGAGGGCGCCCCGATTCCCTCGGGGTCATTCGTGCACGACGTTGTGAACGCCAGGGCTGCAACTGCGAGGATCACGCCTGCGGTGCGGGTTAAGTACGGACTCCGCGTCCGTCGAACTGCATTGTGCTGGCGTGAGCGCGTGCTGGCCACTGATTCCCCTGTCGTGTTCAAATATCCCTTTGAATAATAGGGGGAGCCGCGCGCGAATTGAAAAACAACCCTTGGTTTGGCACGATGAAGGCCACCCCCGCGCGTGATGCTGATCACCGACTGCGAGTTGAAATGGCCGTCATTGAATCTTTGTGTGGGCCTAGTCATGTTGTTAGGGTTATTCGGTTCGAGTCCCTCGGGAGTGCGTTAGCGCGGGGGCCATATCAAGATTCCTGGAGGATTTTTCATGTCTCGTGTTTTATCAACGGAGCAGGCGAAGACGGCTATTCAGCAGATGCAGGCGATCATCAACGGTGGTTTCACCGATCAGATCAGCCAGCTTGACGCCCAGGGCCGGGTCCTGTCCGACCCCAACGTTTGGGACGGCCCGCTGGCTGCCCAGTTCCGCGGTGCGACCTGGCCCGAGACGAAGGTTGCGCTGGACAAGGCGCGGACCGAGTTGGAGCAGCTGCGCACCCAGTTGAACCAGATTTCGCAGAACATCTTCTCCGCGGGCGGCGGAAACTAATCTTGTCCTGAATCGCCCCCGTTGTCGCCGGCGTGGCGTCGGTCTAACGACGGGGGCGGTTTTGTTTGTTCCGAGACCTTCTGGGTTCTCGGATGGCTTTTTGCGAGGATCGACAGGTCCTTGAGGTTGATGAGGGAGATACACGCGTGGCCGATCTGGGACCCTATAACGAGATTGTTAAGTTCGATTATGGGACTGCGGACGCCCTGATTTCGGCGTTCACTGCTGCGGCGGCGGCAATCGAGGCCCAGGCGGGTTCGCGGTCGTCATTCGTGGCGACGGCGGGAACCGAATTCAAGGGTCGTTTCTCGCAGCTGTTCGCGGACAACGCCCGGGTGGCTTCGGCCGACGCCATGGAGCTTTCGGACAGATTGCGCGAAGTGGCCACGGGTGCCCGCAGGCTGAAGGAAGAGGCCCACGCAGAAAGCGAACGGCGCCGGCTGGCCAGGGAATGGAAGCAGCGCCGGGACGAACGCGAAGCGAACTGGCTCGATAGCGCTGTTGACTGGTTCATCGGCGCCGAGGACCCACCGGTCGGACCGCCCGCAAACGAAATAAAGATCGTAACCGCCGCGCCGCGTTCAGGCGTGCGCCAGACCCCGGCCCCCGGCAACGGCGGCGGTGGCGGCGGTGGAGTGTCGGCTGCTCGTCCCAGCGATTTGAGGTCCTTCGCCACCGGCTCGGCGACCCTGAACGCGGAACTCTCCGGCAAACCCGGTGCCTTGCGCGGAAACCTCGCCGACTTCGCGGCACGCTGCACACACGGATCCCTCAGTGCCGACGGTGTGGTGACCGGATTCGAAAGATGGCTGACCGCCAACGACCAGGATGTCTCCTGGGCAAAAACCATCGCCGATGCCTTCGCTGCGGCGGGCGGCGAAGGGAACGTCTCCCAGGTCTCGGACGCGGCGCTGCTTGCGGCCCTGGCCTCGCAGGGAATCGGCGCGGAGCGCCAGGATCTCACGATCGACCTGCCGCAGACCCTTGGCGCGCCTCCAACCACCGGTTACTCAAACGACCCGGTGAACACCTCCACCGGAAACTTCCTGGAAACCGAGGTTGACCTTGGCTTTGCCGGCGCGGCGTCGTCGCTGTCGGCCGCCCGCACCTACAACTCCATGGACGAGCGCGTGGGCGTCTTCGGTCCGGGCTGGGCCTCGGTATTTGAAACCCGTCTGGAGCTCGACGACGAGGGCGCTTCCCTCGTCCTGGCCGACGGGCGCCATGTGCGGTTCCCGCGGCTCGGTGCCGGATGGGACCGCGCAGCCGGCGAAAGCTTCTGGCTGAACAGCGAGACCCCGGCCGGCTCCGGCCCAAGCGACGAGGCGGGCCAGAACGCTTCCGCTTTGTCCGAGGTCTTGGTGGCGAGCAACAACGCCGGATCACGCTGGGTGTTCACTCCGGCGGGAACCTGGCTCTCGGCTGACGCCGGGCCCGGCACCTCGGTATCCGTCCACCGGGATGCCGCTGGTGCCGTCGCCGAGCTGGTTCACGAACACGGCCGCCGGGTGCGTGCCGAATGGTCGGGGGAGCGGATCGTGGTCCTCGCGGCCTCGGATGGACGCCGCGTCGAGTTCGAGTACGACGAGCGCGGTCAGCTGGTTTCGGTCGCGGGACCCGGCGGTGTGCGCAGGTACGGCTGGAACTGCGACGGCCTGATCGATGTAGTCACCGACGCGGCCGGCGTCAACGAGGCGGTCAACACCTACGACGACCACCGCCGGGTGTACACGCAGGTCTCGGCCTTCGGCCGGGTCACCCGCTTCGCCTACCTTCCGAACCGCCTGACGGTCATCTCCGACCAGGACGGAACCCGGTCCAACACGTGGGTTGCCGACGCAAAGGGCCGGCTGGTCGGGATCGTCGACGCCGACGACAACCGGCAGAACATGAGCTACGACAGGCACGGCAACCTGGTCTCCGTCACGGAACGCGACGGCGCCGTCACGGTCCACGCCTACGACCAGCGCGGACGCAAGATCCGCACGGTGACCCCCGCCGGCGCGGACATCAGCTACGGATATGACGACGCCGACCGCCCGGTGACCGTGGTGACCGAGTCCGGCGGGGTCGTGCAGTACGAATACGCCGACGACGCATCGCGGAACCCCTCGCTCATCATCGACCCGGAGGGCGGGCGCACCGAACTCACCTGGCAGGATTGCCGGCTCACCGAGGTCGTCGACCCCGTCGGCGTGCGCGTGCGCTTCGGCTACGACGCCTTCGGCGACCTGGTCACCATCACCAACGCCCTGGGCAACACCGCGACCCTGGAGCGCGACGACGCCGGCCGGGTCACCGCGGCCGTGTCCCCGGGCGGGGCCCGCACCACCTACATCTACGACGGCGCCGGACAGCTGCGCTCCCGCCGGGATGCCGACGGCGCCCTGTGGAAATTCGAGTACGCGCCGGGCGGCGCCCTGGCCGTGGTCACCGACCCGCTGGGCGCGCGCACCGAGATGAACTACGGCTCCCACGGCCAGCTCGCCGGCACCGTCGACCCGCTGGGCCGCGCCGTGACACGCACGCTCGACGACTTCGGCAACCTGGCGGGAATCGAGCTTCCGGACGGTGCCCAATGGCGCTTCGCGCACGACGCGCTTTCGCGGCTGACCCGGATCACCGATCCGGCCGGGCACTCCTGGCAGCGCGAATACGGCAGCAACGGCGAGCTCACTGGGACGATGGACCCCACCGGCGTGCGTCAGGCCTACTCGGTCGACGCCGCGGCCGGAACCGCCACGGTGCAGGACGCCTTTGACCGCAGCAGCATGCGCTTCGACGAGTTCGGCCGCCCCGTGGCGACGGAGCGGGCCGACGGCAGCACCGAGCTGGTCACCTATGACAGGTGCGGCCGCCCGGTGGAAATGGTCGACGCCGAGGGCGGGTTGACCCTGCTGAGCCGCGATGCAGCGGGCCGGGTCATCGAACAGCGATCGCCGGGCGGGGCAAGCACGCACTTCGAGTTCGACGCCGCCGGCCGGCCGGCCGCAAGCACCGATCCTTCGGGGGCGCGCACCACGCTTGAATACGACGCCGAGTCCCGCGTCATTGCCCGCGTCTTCCCGGGCGGCGAAACCGAGCGCGTGCGGTACGACGCCGTCGGTCGGGTCGCCTCCCGGTACACCCCCGGGCGCGGCACCTCCAGCTACGAGTACGACCTGGCCGGTCGGATGGTGCGCGCCAAGGACCCGTCCTTCGGGCGGCGCAGCTTCCGCTACGACGCTGCGGGGCAGCTGGTCGAGGCCGTCAACGGCTTGGGCGGGAAGACCCGCTACGGCTACGACGCCCGCGGGCGGGTCAGGAGCATCACCGATCCGCTGGGCGCCACCACTCGCCGGGCCTACAACGACGCCGACCAGGTCATCGCGGAAACCGATCCGCTGGGCCGGACCACCACCGCGGGCTATGACGAGGCCGGGCGCCAGCTGTGGCAGTGCGACCCGGAGGGCCGCCGCAGCGAATGGACCTATGACGAGGCGGGCCGCCAGACCTCCCTGGTGGTCAACGGGCGTGTGCAGATGCGCATGTCCCGGGACGCCCGTTCGCGGACCATGCTGGTCGCGGACCACACGCGCGCCGACGGCGTCGAGGTCGCGCACCTTCTGCGCTTCAACCGCCGCGGCCAGATGGTGCAGCGGCTGCGCAACGGGGTCGGCCCGTCGTGGGAGTACGACGCGGACGGGAACCGCACCGCGATGGTCGATCCGTTGGGAGTGCGCACCGAATTCGGACGCGATGCCGCCGGACGGGTTGTCACCGTCGGCCACCCGGTCTTCGGGCGGATTGCCTACGAGCACGATGAAGCCGGACGCCTGGTGGGCGCCGTCGCCAGCGATACGGTGCAGGGCTGGGACTACGCAGAGGGGGCCCTGGTGCGCCACACGACGACGACCGTCGACGGCGTGGACGAGACGGTGATTCGTCGCGACGAGGACGGGCGCATTGCCGCGATCCTCGCCAACGGCACCGAGACCCGCTTTGCCTATGATTCGGCGTGCCAGCTGGAGCGCTCGCTGCGCGGCGACGCCGAGGCATCGCAGTGGCGCTATGACCTTGCGGGACGCCTGGTGGCCGAGTCCATCGAAGGCGTGGCAACCGAGTTTGCCTACGATGCTGCCGGCCAGTTGCGTTTGCGCACGAGCAATGCCGGGACCACCACCTATGACTATGACGGGTTGGGTCGCCGGACCGCCGTTGAGGAAGCCGATGGTTCGGCTCGGAACTTCGAATGGTCGGACCGGGGCTGGCTGAGCGCCGTCGCCTCGGAGGCTTCCGGTGGGGAAGTATCGCGCAGCGAGTTGTGGGTTGATGCCCTCGGCGAGCTGGGAGACGTCAACGGCACCGAGGTCTGGTGGGATTCGGCCGAGGCCGCCCCGCGCGTGGTGGCATTGGGTGGCAAGTCCGTGGCGGCGTTGCCCGGCGGCGTGACCGCCGTGGGCGAGACGGTGTTGAACGCCGGCTGGCGCAGCGGCCACGCGACTGATCCGGGTAGCCCGTGGGGCATGTCCGCCGGTGCCGTTGCGGGGTTGCCTGCCGGGTTGAGCGTTAGCGCTTCCGGAGGTGTGCAGGTTGCCGGGCTGGATTGGTTTGGGGCCCGCGCCTATGACCCGTTGACGCGTGGGTTCTTGTCGGTTGACCCCTTGGATCCGGTGATTGGTGCCGGTTGGGCGGGCAACCCGTATTCGTATGCCGGCAATGATCCGTTGCATGCGATTGATCCGTTGGGTTTGAGCGCTGTCTCCGAGGCGGATATGCAGGCCTACCGCGACGGCAACAACGGTGCGCTTGCCACAGCCGGGGACTGGATGGCTGACAACTGGGAGTACTTCGCCGGTGGCGCGATGGTTGTCGGCGGCGGCATCCTGATGGCGACCGGCGTCGGCGGGCCCCTGGGGATGGCGCTAATTGCCGGTGGCGCTGATGTCATTCTCCAGAAGGCGACGACTGGCAAAGTAAATTGGGCACAAGCTGCCGGGTCAACTGTTCTTGGTGCTGTCGGTGGGGCTGCGCCGCTTCTGTTGAAAGCCACGAGAGTTGGCGGAATGGCCGCACAGGCCTCCCTGCGCGTTGCTCCCACGGCGAATTTGGTCAAGTCGTTGGCAGCCAATATGGGCGTCAACGGCGGCGTTGGTGCTGTCACCTCTGTGGGATCCCATGTTTTGGGACAAACTATCGGAGGCGAGAAGATTAGTGCCCGAGGCGTAATAGCTTCTTCCATCGGCGGATTCGTTGGTGGCTCAATTGGTGGTTTGGCTGGACCAGCCGGAGGATCCATAGCTGAACACCTCGGGAAACCGGTTTCATCTTTGGCAGCGAAGACGTCCACGTCCCTGGTAGGCGCAGCGGGAAACATTAGCGGCGTAGCTTCGACTAATCTTGTTGCTGGAGAATCAACCGGCTGGGGGGACTTAGCCTTCGCTGGCGTCACCGGGGCGGGCGTACCTTTCATTCCAATGCCAGATCGAATTACACAGAGTAATTTCGACGCTCTTAGGAGAATTCCGCTTCAGCAGCCAAGAACGTTGGGTGGGACCTTCGTACGATTCGAACAACATAACACCACCGCACTATGGGGTTCTGCAGCAGCTGGCGCCGGTATTGGTGCGGGACTAGATCTAAGTTGGAGTTCCTTTGGTAGCGAATAAGCAGGCAAAAGCATGGCGGTATAAGCCGATGAGCCGATCGGATATCCTCTGGCGATGCGTCATCGTTTTTGTTTCCCTTGCTGTTGCTGTAGGTGGATCCTTGCTGAGTGGCCAATCAGATTTGGTGTTGCTGTTCGGAACCATTTTGGGTGCATTGATCTTGGCCGGCATTTTGGGATTCGTATCCTACGGGGCCCCTTTTACTTTGCTGGCTGCGCTACTTCTTGCCCCATTAGCAGTTTCGCGGTTCGTGCCGGGGTTCGGCAGTGTTCTCGCATCGTGGTTCCTCAGCATTTGGTCGGGTTGGACCATTGGTGCGATGCTGCGTTCGGAATGGGATCGGCGACGTGGTTGTGTAGCCCCGAATTCAAAAGCTCTGAAGAACCACGATGGTGATTCGCTGGAGTGGCGCGTTGAGCGAAAAGCCTTTCGCGAGGCCGGGTACTCGGAGGCAGCGCTGGTTGCCAAGATCCGGTCGCTGGACGGCGACCGGCGCACGCTGGTGAGCGCAACGCGTGGTGAGGCATGCTTGACCGTCGCCGGAAATGCGCAGGGCGCGCTGGTCGTCTGCTTCTCTCCCGAGACCTCGAAAGAAGACCAATGGAGCATGCTGAC
This sequence comes from Paeniglutamicibacter kerguelensis, assembly GCF_017876535.1. Classification (NCBI taxonomy): domain Bacteria; kingdom Bacillati; phylum Actinomycetota; class Actinomycetes; order Micrococcales; family Micrococcaceae; genus Paeniglutamicibacter; species Paeniglutamicibacter kerguelensis. The sequence continues at coordinate 372,894 of NZ_JAGIOF010000004.1, read as the reverse complement.
TTCTCCGGGAAGCGATCCCGGCCAGGTCGACGTGAAGATCGGACCAATGGTCATTTCGCATGCGTCCTGGGAGACCACGACGCTGGAGAAGGCGTTGGTTGCGGCGCACTACTTCCATCTCAAGGGCCGGGCTGACCCGCAGTTGACGTGGTTTAGCTCGCCGACGATTGCTGACTGGAGGACGTTGTCCGCATGAAAACCGGAGAGCGTCGATTGACGCCGGTTGCACGTGTGGCGGCACCTACCCCGCTACGTTATTTTCTTGCTTTCTCTGCGGCCGTGGTTGGCCTGGCGATTCCGCTTTTGGCGGGGTCTCTGCCGGTTCTCGTGGTCCTTTTCTCCGCAATAGTCCTACTGCTCTCGTTAATTTCCGGTGCGCGGCAGGACCCCTACAAGCGCATGATGACCTATCCGCTGGTCATCGGTCTCTCCCTGGTGTTGTTGATCAATTTCGGAACGATCACCTGGACGATTACGGCCTTGGTAGGTTTCGCCGTTCTCGGAATGATCCTCGGGCGTGCACGCCGGGCGGCGAGGCAGGGGCCCGAGGTTCTTCCCGAGCCGAAGACGGACCCGATGGCGGTGCCGGCGACGACGGTGGCGACGTGGGCCATCGGCAAGGACCGTTTCGAGGAGCTTGGCCCCAGCGGGGAAAAGATCGATGAGTTGCTTGGGCGGCTCGACGGTCAGTTCTCGGCCCTTACCCTGCGACGTGGCGCGGCCCGGATGGATGCCGTAGGTATCGCACCGGACGCCGTTGAAGTATACGAGACGGATGACCTTGAATCTCCCGCGTGGAACACCCTGGTTGCTTCGGGACGAACGATGTTGGGCAACGAGATGTCCGCTGCCGGTTCGCCGGACCAGACGGACGGTGAATCGTTGCGTCGAGCGCGGGCGGCGGCACGCCACTTTGCGATGACCGGTTCACGTTCGCGTGATCTTGCTTGGTCTGCGAGCCACCGGGACGGCTGACTCAAGCATGCATCGGAGGTCAGTAAGCCCATAAACTACCGTTTGGCAGGATACTGGTGAGCACATGTTGGCGCAGGCGAAGAATGAGAGATTGAAGTCAAGGACGCTGGTTTGAACATCGAGAAAATGGTCGAAATGCTCGAGGAGTTCTCCGAAATCCTTGCGAAGCACGGTCGGCCCGGTTGGTCCAACGTATTCCGGAACAAGACCGAAGCGCTCAGAACTGCGTCAAATTCGCCGGAGATACGCGAAATCTATGCGGGACTCATTCAATCCTTCGCGGGAGGCCCAGGGAGCTTAACCGATCTGGTCCTTCACCGAAACGGGAAGCCATTGAAGACGGAGAACAACCATTTTGATTTCCTGATGCGGTCCATTCTCGATGCTGCGCATCAAGGCTTGGAAGAACTCGACCAGTGAGCGGATCATCGACGGTTTCGAAGTGTTCTCCCCTGTCGGTTCCTCGATACAGGGTTCGTCGGGTCAACAACGGTCTCTCCAATCTGATGAGGGGTCGTATTTACGATGTGGAAGCCACTCCCGCCGGTGCGACGATTCCGGCATTCCGTGTTCGTGAGCAGAGCCCGATCGGGCTTATGAGCGAAACATCGTGGCCTTCGGTTTTGCTGACGAACGAGCCGCGAATGGACGCCCAGGAGGCACGCCGGCTGGTCGCTCGCGCCGATCGTGCGCGCTGGGCCAGAAATGGCGAAGGCCCGCGAGTTGGTGGGTGGGTGGCATCCACGCCAAATGACGATGGACAGCACTGGCCGGTCGAGGGCACCGAAGCCCGGCGTGCCCTGATGGATGTCCAGTGGCTTGCCGAACGGTTTCGGGAAATAGTTCCGGGTCCACCCTGATTCAGGTTTATGCGTTGATCGGTGCGGGTGACCCCCGTTCCGCGTTGGATTCATTGGCTCGAGCGGTTTGTCTCGAGGAAGTCGCGGTACCTCGGAGGCATGCATTTACCCTCGAGCGTCTGGGTAGCCTGCATGGCGTTGACGCCAACGTTCTGGAAGCCGCCTATGAGTGGGTCCCAGAAGACGATCATGCGTGGGCGTGGGCGCATACCCTTAACCTGCCGAAGATCCGTCAGCGATGGCTTACGAAGCAGCAAGGCGAGGGGCATCGGTTCATGGAGGTTGAATGCACGCCTCCGGGGCAGCGATGGCCGGAGTGGACGAAGCGCGTGAACAACAGCCGGGAACTCATTGAGCCGCTCTTGGGAGCAGAGTTTCAGGGTGATCTCAAACGGACGGTTCTCAGGGATTACGACGGAGGCCTGTACAAGTGGCAGTCGCTGTTCACTGAGGACGTCATTTAGCTCATCGGTTCTGCATCGGGGCCGTTCAACGACTGGCGGGCACGCGCGTCGTATAGACCAACTGAAAGCCACCGCAATCGGGGGCTTTGCCGCTTCCGGCGACGGTAAATGGGTGTGCAACTAGATCTAGGTTGGAGTTTTTTTGGTAGCCAACAAGCAGGAAAAGGCATGGCAATATCCGCCATTAAGCCGGTCAGATGTTATCGCGAGGTGCATACTCGTTCCGGTTGTGCTTGCCATCGCAATCGGTGGATCTCTTGTTGGTGGCCAGCAGGACATGATGCTTCTGTTTGGAACCGTTCTTGGATCCATGTTCCTTGCCGCGACCTTGGCATTCATCGCCATCGGCGCACCGTTTACATTGTTTGCAGCCCTTCTTCTGGCGCCTTATGTCGTTTCCATGTTCGTACCCAATTTTTCCCCGGTCTTTCTGACGCGGTTCCTCTGCACGTTTGTTGGATGGGTTTTAGGTTCGATGCTGCGCTCTGAATGGGATCGGCAGCGGGGGCGTGGAGAGCCGGCGTTGAAGCGTTCCTGTCAGGAAGCGGGCGATTCCTTGGAATGGCGCGTTGGCCGAAAGATCTTTCGCGAGGCGGGGTTTTCGGAGCAGGCTCTGGTCGCCAAGATCCGGTCGCTGGTGAGTGCAACGCGTGGTGAGGCCTGTTTGACCGTCGCCGGAAATGCGCAGGGCGCGCTGGTCGTCTGGTTCTCGCCCGAGCCCTCGAAAGAGGACCGATGGGGCATGTTGACGACTCCTGGAAGTGATCTCGGGCAGGTCGACGTGAAGATCGGGCACATGGTTATTTCGCATGCGTCCTGGGAGACCACGACGCTGGAACAGGCGTTGATTGCGGCGCGTTACTTCCATCGGATGGGCCGGGCTGATCCGCAGTTGACGTGGTTTAACTCTCCGACGATTGCTGACTGGAGGACGTTGTCCGCATGAAATCCGTTCCGCCTAGAGAAGTGACACTGGACGAATGACGCCTCAAGTAGATAGAAATTTGCCCGAGGATATTTCCACCAAGATGCTCTCGTTTGCGAACCATCTTTATCAGATAGGTCTACCTGAGGCCGCCGCTGCCTATGAGGATTTTGCGCGCGAGCTTGATGAAGGCGTCACCCGTGACCGGTTGGGGGAGATTTCCGCAGAAGTGTCGATGTCGCTCAGGGCAGGTCCAATGAGTATCAGTGACCGATATGTAACTAACCTTGATGGATCTCCCGATGAATCCGCTAATGAGAGCTACTTCGGCCTCATTCAGGATCTTCGAAAGTTCGCTCGTTCGAATCTTCGTGGAAAAGGTATTTCTCGGTTCTTTGGCGGTTTCCACTGATGAAACATCAGACTGACGCCGTTCGTTGCCTGGTAGCGAGACTGCCGTGGGCGAGCTGGCGCTGAATGCAGGGGGTTGCGGCGCTCACCCGACGGAGAGGAACAGGCCGCGGGGCGTGGCTGCTGGTGTCATCGCCGGTTTGCCTGCAAATTTACGTACCTGAGTCATGGAAGCTAGGCGAGATTAAAGCAAAATGGCCGATCAAGCAGGCAGCAAATCGTTCAAGAACACGGCCCGGCAGATGCGCAGGTTTGCGCAGTACGTCGACGGAATGCGCCAACGTCAAATGGCACAGATGTACGAGGAAACCGCGCAGGCTTGAGAACGGTGTTACGCAGGAGCACCTATACAGAATTTGCAAGGCCGTGTTGGATTCATTCACTGCGCATGCGGACGGACTTCTCGTCATCTATGTGCAAAAGCCCGAGGGGTCCCCGGATCACGATGAAACCGAAAAGTACTATTCCTTGCTCAAGGAATTCCGGGCGTTTGCCCGTCGGAATCTATGGAAGGCGAGGCTCTCGTGGATACTCGGCGGGTTTCGATGGCGACTAGGTCGCTAGTGGCACAAACCGGTGGCGATTGTTCGTCCGTAAAGCCAGCTGGGTTGCTCCTGATTGACAAGCAGAGTGAATCGTTGACGATGGATCCTGTCGACTGATCCATCGCGTGTGCATGAGGCTGAATTCTCGTTTCCCCTAAGCGTTTCATTCCCGGCCGCTTCGTGGCACGATTCGGCCATGACACGATTTCAGGCTTTGGACGTTCAGGAGTCGATTCACGTTCCCGCCACACGGGTTTGGTTCTTGCTCACGGATTGGGTCGCCGCACCGAAATGGATGCCCGGTGTCGACTCGATGGAGGCTGAACAGCTCACGACGATCCCTGGTACGGTACTTGATTACCGCTCCGGAGAGCATGAACGCCAACTCGTCATCACCGAGCTGCAGGATGGGCAATCCATCACGCTGGCGACCGGCAGCGGGGACATCAGAGTTCTTTACAGCTACGAACTTTCGGAGGGATCGGGGCAAACCACGGTTCGTCTCTTGGTGAGTGTTGAAGCAGCGGCCGAACTCGAGGACGAGGTCGGCGAGCTGCTCGCCGCGATTGCCGATTCGGAATCCGGAACACTGAAGGCTCTGAGAATCTACGCGGAGGCCGCGCCGTAAGACTGAGGAGTTTCTGCTTCCCTCTGTGGAACCGTCACCCTTCCGGAGAAAGGTGCTCGAAAACGAGGTTGGTTTGGGTTGAGGCGAATGCAGCCTTGGCCCCGAGATGCTGGGCCACGAAATCCCGCAAGGCTTCGACCGACTGGCAGATGACATGTACAAGGATGTCGGGCGTTCCGCCCAGAACAAAAACGTCCTGCACTTCCGGCAACGCCTGCAAGGCCCGGGCAGCTTCCAGCATTTCGTTCCGAGCATCGGGCCGAACCATGACCGACACCATCGCGGTTACCTGCAATCCCAGTAACCGGGGATTTATGTCCGCATGGAACCCTCGAATGACACCGGCGTCCTGGAGCGCCCGCACCCGACCCAGACACGTCGACGCGGCGATCCCTGCCCGGGAAGCCAACAGGTTGTTTGGGGTCCGTGCGTCCTTGCTGAGTTCCTGAAGGATGATCAGATCGGCGTCGTCGAGCCGAACAGTATTCTGTTGCCGGTGATGGTTCTTGATACTTCCCGAATTCAACACGAAATTCTCCTTGGAATTTGAGCACTTATTCACCACACTACCAATGGTTTGGTGAATAATTCTATGATTAGCCAACAGCATTGAGGGGTTGCGGTTTGAGCCAAGGCCTTTCGATACGTCAAGAAAGGCAACAATCTCCATGAGCACCCCCACCCTTCGAACCGACCGTGCAAGCTTGCAGGCGGCCGACAACAACGACAGCTTGGCTCGTTTCCGCGAGCGATTCTCGCTGCCCGAGGGGTTGATCTACCTTGACGGCAACTCACTGGGCCCGCTGCCGCTGGGGGCCGCCGAGCGTGCAGCCGATGTCATCAACAACGAATGGGCGCACGGACTGATCCGCTCCTGGAACACCGCCGGTTGGTTCGATCTGCCGTCCCGCCTGGGCGACAAGCTGTCGAAGCTCATTGGCGGCAACGACGGCGAAACCGTCGTCACCGACACCACGAGCCTGAACCTCTTCAAGGCACTTGCTTCCGCCGTGCGCATCCAGCAGCAGGATGCCCCGGGACGCCGCGTCATCCTCACCGAACGCGACAACTTCCCGACCGACATCTACATTGCCGAGGGCATCAGCGATTTCCTGAACTCGGTCAAGGCCGAAACCGGCGAACACTATGAAGTTCGCCTGATCGACGAAAACCTCAGCCTCGCAGAGGCACTCGACGATTCGGTTGCCGTCTTGGCGCTTTCCCACGTGAACTACCGCACCGGTGCCATGTGGAACATGAACGAAGTGACCGCCGCGGCCCACGCTGCAGGAGCCTTGGTCATCTGGGACCTCGCACACGCGGCCGGAGCAGTTCCGGTGGACCTCAACGGCGCCAACGCCGACTATGCGGTGGGTTGCACCTACAAGTACCTCAATGGCGGCCCGGGTTCCCCGGCGTTTATCTGGGTCAACGCCCGCCACCAGGGGCGCTTCTGGCAGCCGCTGACCGGCTGGTGGTCCCACGCCGCCCCGTTCGAGATGTCCGACAGCTACACTGCCGCCAACGACGTGCGCCGCTTCCTCTGCGGAACCCAGCCGATCACGTCCATGGCCATGGTCGAATGCGGGCTCGATGTCTCGCTCGAGGCCGACATGGACCAGGTTCGTGCGAAGTCGCTGGCATTGACCGACCTCTTCATTGAGCTGGTCCGGGAACGTTGCGGCGAATTCGGCCTAGAACTGATCACCCCGGAAAACCACGCGGAACGCGGCAGCCACGTCAGCTTCCGCCACCCCGAGGGCTATGCCATCATCCAGGCGCTGATCGGGCGCGGCGTCATCGGCGACTACCGCGAGCCGGAGGTCCTGCGCTTCGGCATCACCCCGCTCTACCTCTCCTACACCGACGTCTGGGACGCGGTGGAGATCCTGCGCGACATTCTTGAAACACGCGCCTGGGATGTCCCGGCCTACAAGTCCCGCAACGCCGTCACCTAGGACCCCTTAGGCCCCTCAGCAACAAATCATTGGATGGCCGCCGGCAACGACCGGCGGCCATCCAAAGGAATCGCCATACCCAAAACCGTTCTGCAACACCCCATACCCACCATCCGAGGTCACCCATGAGTTCGTCACTGGATCGCATTCAAAAAAGAGAAGCAGGCCTTTCTCGGCAGCTGACATCCCGCCAATTGAGCATGATCGCCCTGGGCGGGGCCATCGGCACGGGCCTCTTCCTGGGCAGCAAGTTTGCCATCTCCTTCGCGGGCCCAAGCGTCATCCTCAGCTATGCCATTGGCGGACTCATTGCCGTACTGCTGATGGGAGCCCTGTCTGAAATGACGGTCGCCCACGCGACCACGGGTTCCTTCGGCGCCTTCGCGGAGCACTACATCAACCCCTTCGCCGGGTTCATGATCAAGTACCTGTACTGGTCCTGCATCGTGCTGGCCGTCGGCACCGAGGTCACGGCCGTCGGCGACTACATGCAGATGTGGTTCCCGGCGGTTCCTCCAATCGTCTGGGTCCTGGGTTTCTCGGCGCTTCTCATCGGCGTGAACATGTTCAACGTGAAGGCCTTCGGCACCCTCGAATACTGGTTCTCCGCCACCAAGGTCTTTGCCATCGTCGCGTTCATCCTCGTCGCGGCCGTGCTGATCTTCGGCGGAACCAACCCCGACTTCGGATTCCACAACTACCAGGCGGAGGGCGGATTCTTCATGGGAGGCGCCAAGGGCGTCTGGTTCGCGGTCATCCTGGCGATCTTCTCCTACCTGAGCATCGAAATGATCGCGGTGGCGGCCGGCGAGGCCAAGGACCCCGAGGTCGCGGTCAAGAAGGCCTTCAAGGTCACCCTGGTGCGCCTCTTCCTCTTCTACATCCTGACCCTGTCGTTGATCCTGGCCATCGCCCCGGTGAGCAAGATCCTCGAGGGCGGCAGCCCGTTCGTCACGGTCATGCAGGTCATCGGCATCCCGTACGCCGACTCCATCCTGAACTTCGTGGTCATCATCGCGGCACTGTCCGCCATGAACTCCCAGCTCTACATCTCCACCCGGATGATGTTCTCGCTCTCCCGCGGCGGCCAGGCCCCGCGCATCTTCGGCAAGGTCCGGAAGAACGGCGCCCCCGTGAACGCGCTGCTGCTTTCCGCCGGCGGAATCGCCATCGCCACGCTGATCTACGCGGCCAACCCGGAAACCGGATTCACCGTGATGATGGCACTGTCGATGTTCGGTGCCATGGCCACCTGGATGCTGATCTTCGTCACGCACCTGTTCTTCCGCCGCGCCCACAAGCGCAACGGCGAAAAGCTGAAATACAAGCTGCCGTTCTACCCGCTGGGCTCGCTGATCGGTGCCCTGCTGATGGCGGCCCTGCTCATCACCACCCTGTTCACCAAGGAATTCACCATGACGATGATCTTCGGGGTTCCCTTCGCTCTGGTCGTTGCGGTGCTGTACTTCGTGATGCGCAAGCGCATGGTCCCGGCCGACGAGACCGATGAGGTCGACGAGACCAACGAGGCGGGCGATCGCAGGGGCGACCCGGAGTTGGTCGGCGAATCGGTCTAGCGGCGCAGTCCTTCGGCGGCGAAGCAACCGGGTGATGCCCGGCGGGTGGGCGGAAAACATGCCAAGGCATTTCCCTTCCCCGCCGGGCATTGCCGTGCCTGCAGGCGGTTGCCCGGAACCCTGCCCGGGCGCCAGCGCATAGAATCGTGCACGATGCCCAACACGAAAGGAACGATGTGGCGAAGCTGTATTTCCGCTATGGTGCAATGAATTCGGGCAAGTCGACCGGCTTGTTGCAGACCGCGTTCAACTACGAGGAGCGCGGCCAGCGCGTGCTGTTGGCCAAGCCGGGCATCGACACCAAGGGTGATTCCGGCATCGTTTCGCGACTGGGCATGGACAGGAACGTCGATTTCCTGATTCCGCCGGAGGCCGACGTGCGCGGGCTTTTCGCCTCCCACGCCGCGGGGGACGACCCCGATGCGATCCTGCAGCACGTGGATGCCCCGCCGGTGGCCTGCCTGCTGGTCGACGAAGCGCAGTTCCTGACGGCCAGCCAGGTCGACGACCTGTTCCGCATCGCCGTCATCGACAACGTCCCGGTGCTTGCCTACGGCATACGCTCGGACTTCCGAACCCATGCGTTCCCCGGCTCGCGGCGCCTGCTGGAAATCGCGCACTCGCTCGAGGAACTCAAGACCATCTGCCGTTGCGGGCGCAAGGCGGTGTTCAACACGCGCAGGGTCGGCGACAAGATCATCTTCGATGGTGACCAGGTGGCGATCGACGGGGACGACGTCTGGTACGAATCGCTGTGCGGGGCTTGCTACCTGGAAGCCTCAGGGGGCCGGCTGGGGGACTAGGCCCCGACGGCCGCGTGCTCGAGGGACAACCCCTGCAGGATCACGCGGACACCGTATTCGAAGGCCTCCAGGCCCAGCTCCGCAGTGTTTCCCTCGGCTTCCGGCGTGCCGGCAAGCGCCTGGGATTCCTGATGCGCGGCAATGGATCCGAGCAGGTGGTTGAGCAGCAAGTGCCTGGCGAAGAGCGCCTGCTCCCGGGGGATCCCGGCCAGCTGCAGGAACTCCAGCAGCCAACCCAGCGGGGCCAGCGCATCCGGACGCATGGACTGTGCCAGCTGGATCACCTCGGCCGAGTCCGGAACCGTGATCAGCGCGGTGCGCAATTGCTGCAGCAACGAGGCGATGGCCAACGGAGCCATTGCCGGAACCGGGGTCGCCGGTCGCGGCACGGACCCGAGCAATTTCGCCGCCACATCCACCAGCAGTTCCTGCTTGGATTTCACGTGCCAGTACAGGGCCCCGACCTGCACGTCGAGTTCCCGGGCGAGCCGGCGCATCGAGAGGTCGGCCAGGCCGAACCTGGAAAGCACGTCCACGGCGGTGTCGATGAGTTGTTCACGGGTCAGGGCCATGGGATCCAGTCTAGGGCGGCACCGGAAATAACTCGTTTCCGTCCTGCTGCCGATTTCGTGGCTGCGGGAGAAACGCAAGGCGCTCATCGTCGTACGTGACGCGTAGGGAAACCCCGGGCAAAACACCGTCGAGGAAAAGACCATGTCTCGATCCCTCGACGAAACGACCAAAGGGGGGTTTGATGGGGTCATGAGTATGCAATTTCCTACACCCGAGGCCATGGCAGAGTACCAGCGGATCTCCCGCACGCTGCTCGGCGAAGGGGTGAAGCCCGGAAAAATGTTCGGCAAGGACGCCTTGAAGTTCGAGTCCAAGGCCATTGCATGTCTGCTGGAGGACCGCATGGCGTTCAAGGTCGGCCGCGACAGCAAAGCCATGTCACAGGGGATGGAGTGTCCCGGGGCGGCGCTTTTCGACCCCTCGGGCCAGGGCCGGCCGTTCCGTGATTGGGTGGCGGTTCCCGAAAGTTCGATGGAGCGATGGGAACAGCTGGCCCAGGCCGCATTATCTGCGGCGCTCGAGCCGGAAACCGACTCCTAGGCGCCATAAATCCACTCGACGTTCGTTCTTCGGGTAAACTCGTGACGTAAGAGCCCCTTACTGTTCTTCCTGATCCATGCGTGGACAGTGGAAGAGCGAGGGGCATTTCTGCGCCCGGCACCGCCGGGACCCGGCATAATGTGCCGGCCGCGCTGAATCGAGCAAGGGGGAGGATCCCATGCCAGCAATCGTGATCGTCGGAGCCCAGTGGGGCGACGAAGGCAAGGGTAAGGCCACAGACCTTTTGGGTGGCCAGGTTGACTACGTTGTGAAGCCAAACGGCGGCAACAACGCCGGCCATACGGTCGTCGTCGGCGGTGAAAAGTATGAGCTCAAGCTCCTGCCCGCCGGCATTCTTTCGCCAAACGCCATCCCGATTATCGGTAACGGCTGTGTTGTAAACCTCGAGGCGCTCTTCGAGGAGATCGAGGGACTGCAGGCCCGCGGGGCCGACACCTCGAAACTGCGTGTTTCCGCAAATGCACACCTAGTGGCCCCGTACCACCAGACCATGGACAAGGTCACCGAACGCTTCCTGGGCAAGCGTGCCATCGGCACCACCGGTCGCGGCATCGGCCCGGCCTACATGGACAAGATCGGACGCCTGGGCATCCGCGTGCAGGATGTCTTCGACGAGTCCATCCTGCGCCAGAAGGTCGAGGGGTCGCTGCTCCAGAAGAACCAGCTGCTGGTCAAGGTCTACAACCGCCGCGGCGTCGAGGTCGACGAGATCGTCGAGTACTTCCTGTCCTTCGCCGAGCGCCTGCGCCCGATGGTCATCGACGCCACGCTGGAACTGAACAATGCGTTGGACGCCGGCAAGGTGGTTCTCATGGAGGGCGGCCAGGCCACGTTCCTGGACGTCGACCACGGCACCTACCCGTTCGTCACCTCGTCGAACCCGACCGCCGGCGGCGCGTCGGTGGGCTCGGGCATCGGCCCGACCCGCATCACGCGTTCCGTGGGCATCATCAAGGCCTACACCACCCGCGTGGGCGCAGGCCCGTTCCCGACCGAGCTCTTTGACGAGATGGGCATGTACCTGCAGAAGACCGGTGGTGAATTCGGTGTCAACACCGGCCGTCCGCGCCGCTGCGGCTGGTACGACGCGGTCCTGGCCCGCCACGCCTCGCGCGTGAACGGCTTCACCGACTACTTCGTCACCAAGCTCGACGTGCTCACCAACATCGAGAAGATCCCGGTGTGCGTGGCCTACGAGGTCGACGGTGTGCGCCACGACGAAATGCCGATGACGCAGACCGACTTCCACCACGCCAAGCCGATCTTCGAGTACTTCGACGGCTGGACCGAGGACATCTCCACGGCACGCACCATGGAAGACCTTCCGGAAAATGCACGCAACTACGTGCTGGCGCTTGAAGCCATGAGCGGGACCCGCTTCTCAGCCATCGGCGTTGGACCGGATCGCGAGCAGACCATCGTCCGCCACGATCTGATCAACGACTAACAGTCGAACCCCCGCGCGAGGGCGTGGCACGGGAATGGATGAAGAGCATGAATGAACAACTTCTGACCAGCCTGCGCCACGCCCTTGCGGCGTCTCCGGGCGACAGCGCGCTGCGTCTGCACGTGGCGGAAATGCTGCATGCCGCGGGTCGCAACCCCGAGGCGCTGGCCGAGGTCAACACCGTGATCCAGAAAGAGCCGTCCAACGTGGCGGCACTGGGCATGCTGGGGAAGATCGTCAGCGGGCTCTCGGCCCCGGCGATCCCGGTAGCCCCGGTTGCTGCCGATCCCGTGGGGGTGCCCCCGGCGGCACCCGAGGCGGTGGCTGCCGCGCCGGCCCCGGATCGGGTGCCGGCCGACGGCGGTTTTGACTGGGACAGGGCCAGCAGCGAACTTGGCGAGCAACTGCCCGCCCCCTTCGCCGTCGGCATGGACCAGGAGGAATCGGGGGTTGCGCCGATCGAACCCGAGGCGCCGGTCATCACGCTGGCCGATGTCGGCGGGCTGGATGCCGTCAAGGCGCGGCTGAACGAATCGTTCCTGGCGCCGATGCGCCACAGCGAAATCGCCAAGGCCTTCGGGAAATCCCTGCGCGGCGGCCTGTTGCTGTACGGGCCTCCGGGCTGCGGCAAGACCTTCCTGGCCCGAGCGGTTGCCGGCGAGCTTGGTGCCCGGTTCATGTCCGTGGTCATGACGGACGTGCTTTCCTCCTACATCGGGCAAACCGAAAAGAACCTCAAGGCGGTCTTTGACTCCGCGCGCGCCGAAACACCCACCGTGCTCTTCCTCGACGAGGTCGACGCACTGGGCATGCGCCGCGGATCGCTCACCGGATCCGCCTCCTGGCTGCGCCAGATGGTCAACCAGCTGCTGCTGGAAATGGACTCGATGGCCGGGGACAACGACGGGCTCTACATCCTGGCCGCGACCAACCACCCCTGGGACCTGGACGAGGCGCTGCTGCGCCCCGGACGCCTGGACCGCACGGTGCTTGTCACCCCGCCCGACGCGGCGGCGCGCACGGCGATCCTGCACTACCACCTGAAAAAGCGGCCGATCGCTGGCATCGACCTGCCGGCGCTGACCCGCCGCACCGAAAACCTTTCCGGGGCGGACCTGGAACACCTGTGCGTCACGGCGGCGGAGAAGGCCATGATGGAATCCATCGCGGCCAACGAGATCGTCCCGCTGAACATGGGGCACATGGAACTTGCGCTGGCCGAGGTCAAGGCCTCGACCCTGCCGTGGCTCGAATCGGCGCGCAACGTGGTGCGTTTCAGCAACGACCACGGGCGCTACGACGAGCTTGCCAGCTACCTGCGTTCGCGCAAGATGCTCTGACGGCGCCGACCTCCATGTCCAACCGCATTGATGTCGAGCTTCTGCAGGCCCGGGTCCAGGCGCTGGCAGCCTCGAAGCGGCTGGAGGAGGCCCTTGACCTGGTCGCCGGACAGCTGGAACACCACGGCGAGGACCCCCGATTTTGGGTGGTTTACGGCATGGTGCTGCTCGCAAACGACCGGCAGGAAGCGGCCGAAGCCGCGGGGCGCCGGGCCCTGGAACTGGAGCACGACTCCCTGGGGGCATTGGACCTGCTGATCATGTGCGCCCACCACGCGGGGCAGCGTGAGAAGGCGCTGGCCCTGGCCAGGGTCATGGTCATGGCTGCACCGAACCTGGCCAAGGGACATTTCTGGGTCGGCCTGCTCCTGGTCGGCAACTCGACAAACCGCACCGAACTCGACGAGGCTGCCGCGGCCATGGGCCGGGCGCTGGAGATCGACCCGGAGGACCCCGACCATTTCCGGGTGGCCGCGCTCATCGCCGACCTGGGCGGGAACACCCCCAAGGCGCTGGAATACCTTCGCGCCGGGCTGAACACCGCCCCCAACGACCACGGCTTGCTGCTGGCCTCCGGCGTCATCGACGGCGCGGACGCCGTGGTGGGCGACCGCGGAACGCTGCTGCGTGGAATGCTCGCGGTCAACCCGCTCGATGACACGGTCCAAGCGGACTTTGCCCAACTCTTCCTGGAAAGGCTACGGCCGCTGGGCAGGCTGCCCTGGGTGCATGGCATGTTGGGTGCGCTGGTCGTCGAACGGGGGAGCGGGCTGCCCGGGATCCTTGCCGCGGTGCTGCTGCTCGGCCTGCTGGCGGGGGCCGGCTGGTTGCGGTATCGGCGGGCCGCCAAGCCGCTGCCCGCCGGATACGTGGAAGAGATCTTCAACAGGTTCCCCTCCGCGCGCACCGGCCTGCGGCTTCTCGCGGCCGCCGGGGCGACGGGCCTGGCCGGAACCGTGCTGGGAATCCTGGCCCCGGACCAACGCCCGGGGTTGCTCTTGGTGGGGGGCGGAGCGGTGCTGGGCTTCATCGGCGGAACGCTGCTGGACAAGGCCTCGTGCGCACCGCCGGAAGCCGGGGCGCCGCGCACGGCACTCATTGCGCATTGGCACCGGCGGATCGGGGCGCTGCTCGAGGCCCACTGGGCCCGGTTCCGCATGGGCTGCCTGGGCATTCTTGCCTTGGTGCTCACGCTGCCCGGGATGGGGCCGGCTGCGGGCATGATCGTCCTGATCGGCGCCGGATGGCTGCTGGCCGTCGGCGCGCAGCTGGCGATCCTCGTCCTGCGGCTGGGGCCCGGGGAAAACCCGTGGGTGAAGGGCCGCACGCTGCGCTCGAGCGCCAAGCGTTCCGGGCTTGCCGGCATCGGCGGCCGGATGCAGTCGGTCTTCTACATTGGCTACCACCTGTTCCTGCCCCTGATGTTCCTGTCCCTGGGTGCCTCCATGTTCGCCGGGGGCATTGGACCGGGCGACGGAACCGGGACTCCCGCCACGAAAGACGGAAAGCAACCGCAGATCGACTCGCCTTACCTGCGGCCGACCCCGATTCCGGCTCCGTCCATCACCTTTGAGGTGCCGAGCTTTGCGCCGGTGGAGATCCCGGATTTCTCCAAGGAGGCGGGGTCGGACTAGCCCCGTTCGGCATCCGGTTCCGGCGTCAGTGACTGAGCTGTATCCGGGATCGAGACGGCCCGGGCTGCGCGGCTGACTTGCAGCGAACCGATCCAGCCGATGGCCAGGCAGACCACGGCGGCAACCATGGCCGCCTGGACGCCGCTGGTGAAGGCATCGCCCATAACCCCGGCGACCTGCGCCGCGTGCTCTCCGAAGGCCGCCCCGGCGTTGCCGTGCAGAACCTGCGGAATGAGGCCGCCCGCCGAGTCGCTCAGTCGCTGGGCCCAAGCCGCCGCGTCGAGGCCCGGAAGGCCCAGGGCAGCCAGGGACGTGGTTGCCGCGCGGGTGGTCACCACCGCCAACACGCTGCCGGCGATGGCCGTGCCCAACCCGGATCCGAGCTGGCGCAGGGTGCTTTGCGTTGCCGACCCCTGCCCGGAGGCCTCCGGGGGGATGTCGCGCAGGACCGCGCTGGTCAGCTGCGCCGAGGCCAGCCCCAAACCCAACCCGTAGAGCACCAGAAGCAGGACCAGCGGGAGCAACGGGGCGCCGGCACCGATGACCCAGGCCAGGGCCGCAACGCCCGCGACCTCCAGACCCAGCCCCAGGACCACCACCCGGTCCGCTCCCATGGATGCGGCCAGGTGCCTCGCCATGGCCCCGGACAGGAAGGCGCCGGCCGCCATGGCCGCCAGGATGAGACCGGCGCCCATGGCATCGGCGGCCAGGACGTTGATCAAGTACAGCGGCAGCACCAGAAGCAGCCCGAACTCGCCCATGGCCACCATCGTGGCGGTGGCGTTGCCCCAGGAGAACGTCGCGTGGGAGAAGAGTGAAACGTCCAGCAGGGTGCTCTTGAGCTGCCGGGCGCGCCGCAACTCCCACCGGATGAAGGCAACCAGCGCACCCACGGCGATCGCCCCGAGGATCGGTATCAGCGAAACGGGGGCGTCCGCGCCCCACATCAGCGGCCCCAGGTCGACTGCGGTCCGCGGGGTGAGCCAACCCCAGCTGGGTCCCTCGATCAGGACAAAGACCAGCAGGCCGAACCCGAGCGCGCTGAGCAGGATGCCGACGATGTCCGTCCCGTTCTCCCGGTGTTCGGTGGTGGTTTCGGGGACAAACCGCCGGATCCCGACGAGAACCAACAGGCCCAGAGGCAGGTTGACCCAGAAGATCCAGCGCCAGTCCAGGTAGGTGGTGAATGCGCCGCCCAACAGCGGGCCCAGGGCCGCGGCTCCGGACATGACGGCCCCCCACACTCCGAATGCGGCGGCACGTTCCTTGCCCCGGAAGAGGGAATTGACGCTGGACAGCGTCGCGGGCAGGACCGCGGCCCCGCCGACACCCTGCAGGGCGCGGGCGGCGATGAGCGTCGTCGCGTCGGTGGCAAGGGCCGCGCAGAGGCTGCCGACCACGAAGATGGCCACGCCGATGGCCAGGAGCCTGCGCCGTCCGACCCTGTCGCCAAGGCGCCCCGCCGTCATCAGCAGCGCGGCAAGCACCACCGAGTAGAGCGAGTTCACCCATTGGGCGGAGGCCAGGTCCATGTTGAGGTCCTGGATCATGCTGGGCAGCGAAACCCCGACGATCGTGCCGTCGAGCACGATCATTGCCAACGCGCCGGCCAAAACGACCAGGGCCAACCACTTGTTCTCCCGTTTTATCGTCATATTCCATACGGTACGGCTGACAAGGCGGATCGGGAATCCACCAAAGGGACGATAGTCGCTAGGCTGGTTTTCGGAACGTTGGCAATGAAGGGAATCGTCATGAAGGTCAGTGTCGGACAGTTTGCTCCCACGGGGTCGATCACCGAGAATTTGGGGATCATGGCGCGGCTCGCCGCGCGGGCCAAGGACGAGGGGGCAAGCTTGGTGCTTTTCCCCGAGGAAGCAATGCTTGCCGTGTCCAAGGTGGAAGGCGCCCTGGGCGAGGCCGTTGCCGGGCACTGGGCCGCGTTTGTGCAGCAGCTTTCCTTCATCGCCGCCGAGCACAAGATTGCCATTGTGGCCGGAGGGTACGAGGAAAGCGGCGATGCGCGCCCCTACAACACCCTCGCCGCCGTTGCCGAGGACGGCAGGATCCTTGGCACCTATCGCAAGATCCATCTTTACGATGCCTTCTCCTACCAGGAATCCACCGCCATCACCGCCGGCGCGGTGGAAGCGCTGCCGATCTTTGAGATCGGCGGACTCAAGGTCGGCGTACTGACCTGCTACGACCTTCGCTTCCCCGAGTTGTCCCGCCGACTGGCCGTCAACGGGGCCGACGTCCTGCTGGTGGCGGCCGCGTGGTTCAAGGGCGACCACAAGGTAGAGCACTGGGAAACCCTGCTCAAGGCCCGTGCCATCGAAAACACCGTTTGGGTCGCTGCCGCGGGAACCAGCTCAAGCCACACGATCGGGCACTCTGCGATCCTGGATCCGATGGGCGTGCCCGTGGTTTTCCTGGACGATGACGCCGAGGGATTAGTGACAACCGAGGTCACGCGCCGCCGCATCGACGAGGTGCGTGAGTTCCTGCCGGTGCTGGCCAACCGCCGCCTGTAGGCCAGGGCAGCGGCGCCGGCCGTTCGGGGTGACCCGAAGTGGCCGGCCCCTTCCCGTTTTTCTTGCCGCAGCGGTGGTTTTTGCCGGCGCGTGGGCGGTCCAAATTCACACCCATGGGACATGTACGGTTTGTGCCGTTCACACTATTATTGTTGCGCGAAGAGTCGTCAAACAGGCAAGGTAAAAAGCGTGAGTAATTCCGAAACACAAATGACTGAAGAGATCGTCGAGGAGTGGGCCGAGGCGACCAGCCGTGCCTACAACGATTCGCTAACCGGGTTGGATCTTGCCCGGGTTCCGGCCGCAGTCGAGGCTTTCATCGACCTGTACGGCCAGAGCAAGACGCTGACTTTCAACGCTGATTTTTCCCCGGTGGATTACTTCGAGGAGCACCCCGCCACCGCGATCGCCAGCATCCTGGACTCGCGAGACGCCTTGGAGCTCTTGGACGGCGACCAGGAAGAAGCCCTGGAAGACATCCTGGAATTCACCGAAGCCTGGGCCCAGTTCGATGATAACCAGCAGCCCGACCTCGGGGTCTCCGAAGCCGACGATGACGACGAAATGCCCGAGTGGTAGGCCTGGCCGTTCGCTTCGATTAGCTTGACTGGGATTCCCCCGGATACACGTAAGCCGCTGCGCGCGCTGCCCACCCCTCGGGGCCGGGGAGCGTGCGCAGCGGCTTGTTTGCCAGTGCGATGATCCCCGCCAGCGTGGCGATGGCCGCGCAGAATGCCAGCAGCCCGGTCCAGCCCCAGAGCGGGAAACCGAATCCCGCGATCAGCGGCGCGAGCGGCAGCGCTGCCATGCTCATCAGGGAGGAGGCGCTGGTGGCGCGGCCCAAAAGCTCGGTGGGAACGGCGGCCATGAAATAGCCGCCGATGCCGGCGTTGATTGCCGGTGCCCCAAAAAGTGCAACGGCCAGGACCACGCAAAGTGCCACAACCTGTTCTGTGAACGGCAAGATCCAGAGGGCCGCAATTGCCAGCAGCAGCCCGGCGCAGGTGAGTGCACCGCTGGGAACCCGCTTGATGAGTGCTGGGGCGGCCATGCTGCCCAAGAGCATGCCGGCACCGATCGACGCCGACACCAGGCCGATGGTTGCCGCCGATTCGCCGCGCTGTTGCAGCGCGAAAATGACCGACGTAATGGAGGCGTTGGTTCCAAGGTTGATGATGATGGAAACCAGGAGAACCGCACGCAGGTCCTTCCGCCGCCATAACCACTTAAGGCCTTCGCCGCTCTCCTTGAAGAAGCCGTGCACCCATCCGGTGCGCCCGGCAGGTTCCTGCCGCTTCGTTGCGACTGCGTCTTCTCCCCGGATGTGTGACGGCAGGACCATGAATTTGGCGAACAGCGTTGCTGCTGCGTGAATCATTGCGACGGCTGCCATGGCCACGGTTTGCGAGACCGCGAGCAGGATGCCGCCGAGCGGGCCGCCGGCCAAGGAAACCACGGCGTCGCGGCCCTGGTTTGCGGCAAGAGCCGAACCGAGCTGGGTTTCCGGCAGCAGGTCCTTGAGCGCCGCATCGGACGTCGAGCCGAACAGTCCGTTGCGCACGGACATCAGCAGGTGAAGGGCGAGCAAGCTCCAAAAGGTCAGGTATCCGGTTGCCGCGGCGGCAACCAGGCCGAGCCCGATAACCGTGCCGGCCATGCCGCCGATCATCATGAGCCGTCGGCGGTTGTGCCGGTCTGCCAAGACGCCGCCGGGCAACGTGACGAGCATTCGGCCGAGCATTCCAACTGCGCCGATGATGCCGGCCTGTACCGGGGAATTGGTTGCGATCAAGGCGATGAGGGGGACCGCAAAGGAATGCAAGGCGATTCCGAGGGCCGAGCCGGTGTCTGAACCGAGCCAGAGCAGGTAGTTCCGGTTGCGCCACAGTGCGGGTGCCGGGGTTGCGGCCTTGGCGCTGGTTTTGGTGGTCATGCATCCAAGGCTAGACCCGCAAATTTAGTTGCGCAATAGAATTTGCGCAACTAAATTTGTGGAATCGGTACACTGGTGGCATGGATCCAAAGGAACGGAATTCCACCGAAGAAACAACCATCACCATGACCTCCTCGATGCTTAAGGCCATGGCGAATCCGCTGCGCCGCCGCATTGTCTCGACGCTCTCGGCGATGGACTCCGCACGCGCCACCGATTTGGCCGAACGACTGGATATCCCGGCCAATTCCCTGAGTTTCCACCTCCGGGTGCTGGCCTCGGCAGGGATCGTCGAAGAGGCTCCGGAGCTGGCGCGCGACCGGCGAGATCGAGTCTGGCGAGCGGTGCGGGGGCGATTCAGCGTTGGAAGCCCGGAGGCACCCAGCGCGGCCGATGATGCCCTCGTATTGAAGTCGTATGTGGGGCAGCAGGGCCAGGAGCTGGTGCGCCAACTTCAAGCGGTCTTGGACTGGGGCAATGCGTATGCAACCGGGAGTGAGCCGGATATGCGGGGAGTACTTGACCTTTCAAACCTGATGCTCAATGCCGATGAGGTGAAGGTCCTTGAGAACCGGATCATGGACGTCGTTGGAGAAATCAAGCGGGAAAGCCTGCGAAACTCCGCCGATGGGAGCGACCGCAGGTTGTGGCACCTCACCACCATGATGGCCCGCGAGGATCTTCCGGGGCTTACCGGGGCATAAAAAACCCTCGGGTGTTCACCACAAACGGTGAACACCCGAGGGCAAAGCCAAACGGCCTAGGCCAGAAGCTGGCGCTTGGAGGAAATGACGCCGGTGTTGAATCCGGCCAGGCGCAGGCCGCCGTGGAAGCGGGCGTGCTCGATCTTCACGCAGCGGTCCATGACCACGTCCAGGCCGTTGGCCTCGGCCTTGGCCGCGACTTCCTCGTGCCAGGAACCGAGCTGCAGCCACAGGGTCTTCGCGCCGACGGCGATCGACTCGTCAAGCACACCGGGCAGGTCGTCGTGCTTGCGGAAGACCTCGACCATGTCCGGGGTCTCCGGCAGGTCGGCGAGCGACTTGTAGACGGGCTGGCCCAGGATCTCGTCGAGCACCGGGTTCACGAAATAGACCTTGTACTTGGAGCTCGACAGCAGGTAGGTCGCGACGAAGTAGGAGGCGCGCGAGGGCTTGTTGGAAGCTCCGACGATCGCAATCGACTTCGTGTTCCGCAGGATGTCCAGGCGTTCGGCGGCGTTCGGGCCGACCCAGGTGCGGATATCGGTGGCGGTCATTACTTGGCTCCCGTCGTGGCTGCGGCGCGTGCTGCTTCGATGGAGCATGCGGCCCCGTCGTAGACTTCCTCGGCCGGTGCGTTCAGCACCTGCTGCGAGGCGGTCAAGGCCTGGTCCAGGTCCCAGAGGATGTCTTCGAGGTCCTCGAGTCCCACGGAGAAACGGATCAGGTCCTCCGGTACACCCGCCGCGACCAGCTGGTCAGCGGTGAGCTGCTGGTGGGTGGTGGAGGCCGGGTGCAGCACCAGGGTGCGCACATCGCCGATGTTGGCCAGGTGGCTGGCAAGCTGCAGCGCTTCGATGAAGGCAGTGCCCGCGGCGCGGCCGCCGTTGATGCCGAAGCTGAAGACCGAGCCGACACCCAGCGGCAGCAGTTCCTTGGCGCGCTCGTGGTGCGGGTGGGACGGCAGGCCGGCGTAGTTCACGTAGGAAATGCGCGGGTCGTTTTCCAGCCATTCGGCCACGGCCTTGGCGTTGGAAAGGTGCGAATCCATGCGCTGCGGCAGTGTCTCGACGCCCTGCAGGAGCTGGAACGCGGACTGCGCCGGAAGCGCCGGTCCGATGTCACGCAACTGTTCGCTGCGCAGCTTGGTCAGGAAGCCGTACTCGCCGAAGTTGTCCCACCAGGAGACGTTGCCGTAGGACGCGACGGGTTCGGTCATCGACGGGAACCTGCCGTTGCCCCAGTTGAAGGTGCCGGCTTCCACGACGACGCCGCCGAGGGTGGTGCCGTGCCCGCCGAGGAACTTGGTGGCCGAGTGGATCACGATGTCGGCGCCGTGCTCGATGGGGCGCAGCAGGTACGGGGGAGTCAGCGTGGAGTCCACGACCAGCGGCAGGCCGGCGGCGTGGGCGACCTCGGCCAGGCCCTTGAGGTCGGCGATGTCGCCCGAGGGGTTGGCCACGACCTCGGTGTAGACGGCCTTGGTGTTCTCGCGGATGGCCGCGGCGAATTCGGCCGGATCGGTGGAGTCGACGAACGTCGTCTCGACACCGAAGCGGCGCAGGGTCACGTCGAGCTGGGTGATGGTTCCGCCGTAGAGCTTGGAGGACGCAACAATGTGGTCGCCCGCGCCGGCCAGAGCCGCGAAGGTGATGAACTCGGCTGCCATGCCGGAGCCGGTGGCGACGGCGCCGATGCCGCCCTCGAGCGAGGCGATGCGTTCCTCGAAGGCCGCAACGGTCGGGTTGCCGATGCGCGAGTAGATGTTGCCGTACTTCTGCAGGGCAAAGAGGTTCGCGGCATCGTCGGAGTCCTTGAAGACAAATGACGTGGTCTGGTAGATCGGCACGGCACGGGAACCGTGCTCGGCATCCGGGGTGCCGCCGGCATGCAGTGCGCGCGTGCGGAATCCAAATTGATGTTCGGCCATGAGGGTGGCTGACTCCTTGCGTATGTGGCAACGGCCATCCGGGGTGCGGACGGCCCCCGCCTGTGGGGCTTGGGGTGGTGCTTCTCCCGGGTCAATGCGGCGCTGGGCGCCCCGGGACGGGGCCCGCATGGGGTCCCCTCAGGGGTTCAGCACCGAAGATTGCTTACGCGCTCTCCATCGTTTCTGGCGGTAGCACCTTGTCCACCGGAGTGTGGAAGGTTGCTGCGGCGTCATGGAACCAGATCTCTCGGCCGCTCGGGATGGGGTTTTGCTCCATTGTGGCAAGAAATCGCCCGACAGCCAAAGAATGTGAGCTTAGGTTGCGTATGTTGAGACGAAAATCGAAGAATCTGCACCGCCTCCATGGCCGGGATTTTGCCGGGCTAGGCTTGTGGGCATGAGTGCAACGTTGGTTTTGGTCCGTCACGGGGAAACAGCCTGGAATGCCGAAGGCCGTCTTCAGGGCCAAACGGACATTCCGTTGAACGATGCGGGGCGCGAACAGGCCCATGCTGCCGGCCAGGAATTGGACGGCTCGTGTTGGGATGTCCTTGCGTCGTCGACGCTTGGCCGCGCAGTTGAAACCGCGGAACTCATCGGGCAAAACCTGGGCCTGGCCCTGACCGAAAAAATGGACGGGCTCCGGGAGCGCCACTACGGAAACGCCGAGGGCCGCGTGGTCTACGACCTGCCGCGCGAGGAAATCGACATCTTGCTGCGCTCGGCCGAGCCCGAGGAAGCCGTGGCCGCACGCGGCATCCGGGCACTCTGCGAGCTGCTGGAGCGTCACGAGGGCAAGCGCATCGTCGTGGTGGCCCATGGAACCCTGATCAGGCTGACCCTCGACGCACTGGTTCCGGGACGCAAGACACCCATCATGCGCAACGGGCAGATGCTCGAGGTCGACACCGCCTTGCTGCGGCGCCATGCCGCCGCCCCCACGCACTAGCGCAACCTCCACGCCCGGCCGCACGATGGTGGGATGAGCGAAACCTTCTTTGGGGACCCCGGGTTCTATGCACGCCGGGCCAAGGCCTATGACGCCATGCTTGGTTCCCCGACCTACAACAGGGTCTTCTGGGGGACCCGCCCCGACCAATACGCTGCCTTCGCCGCGCGGGCCCTCGGTGCGGGCGATGGCCCGCTGCTCGAGGTGGCGGTGGGGACGGCCAGGGCCACGGCGCTTTTGCATGTTGCCGGCCGGCGCTCCACGACGCTGGTGGACCTGAGCGCGCCGATGCTTGAGGTGGCCCGCGAGTCAATTCGCCGGGCCGCCGGCGGGGAGGTGCCCGGGCGCATCACCCTTGAGTGCCGGGACATGCTTTCCCCTGTCGACGGGCGGCGCTACGAAACCATTTTGGGTTTGGGCCTGCTGCACCTGGTCCCGGACGTGGGAGCTGTGATTTCCGGATTGGGCAGCCAGCTCCAGGACCACGGGTCGCTGCATCTGGCCTCGCTCATCCGCGGTTCGGCCCGGTCCAACGCCTACCTGAAGCTGCTCAAGGCCCACGGCGACATCGCCGGCATCCGCACGGCCGTCGACCTCTACGATCTGGCGGTTGAGGCAAACGTAGGCAACGTCTCCGTGAGCCATGAAGGTGCCATGGCCTATGTGACCATTTCGCGCTAGGAGTGATCTTGCCTGAATTCCGCGGCCATGCGCTTCGTCTCGACCTCAAAACGGGTCAGCAGGCGCAGTAGGTCGTCGCGATCCCCGGCCGACCATTCGCCGACCAAATCGGAAGCCAGGGAATTTCCCGAACGCACCAACGCGGCGGCAATCTCCGTGCCGGCAACGGTCAGGGCAATCCGTGACGCCCTGGAATCCTTGGGATCCGCCAGTTTTTCCACCAGACCAGCATCCTGCAGGCGCCCGGCGATCTTGGAGATATTTGACGCCCCGGTGACCATGCGGGTGGCCAGCACAGATGGGCGCTGCGGCCCGTGGGAACCTAGGATGGTCACGGCGACAAGCGAGGCGGGATCCAGGCGGATACCCTCCCGGGCGGCGACGGCCGTCATGAAATCGGGAGATGTCCACTGGGACATGATGCTTTGCAGCATGTTGATGAGCGCGGAATTTTCTGAGGCGTTTTCCATGGACCTAGGCCTCGGTCCCGCCATCGACAGGCAATACGACACCGGTGATGAAACTTGCCTGGTCCGAAAGCAAGAATGCGGTCGCGTTGGCTATTTCCTCGGGCTGGCCCAGACGCTTCAACGGGATCTCTGCGGCGTAACCCGCCTTGGCTTCGTCCGGGAGCGAGGCCAGAGCGGCGGTTTCGATCGCGCCTGGAGCGACGGCGTTGACACGGATGCCCAGGGCGGCGTTTTCCTTGGCAACGCTACGGGTCAGTGAAACGACCCCGTGCTTGGCGGCGCCGTAGGGTGTGAGCTGCGGGGTGGCGCTGATCCCGGCCAGCGAGGCGATGTTCACGATCGACCCGCTGCCCTGGGCGGTGAAATGCGCAACCTGGGACTGCAAGGCCAGAAAGGTGCCGCGCAGTGTCACGTTAATGACGCGATCCCATTCGGCCACGGCGACGTCCTGGACCGGCTTGGGCATAGCCCCGACGCCCGCATTGTTGACGGCCAGGTCCAGCCGGCCGAACGATTCCAGGGCGAAGGGGACAAGGGATCCGACCTCGGACACGTCGGCGACGTTGGCATGTTTGTACGCCGCGCGTCCGCCTGCGGCCTCGATGAGCGCAACGGTTTCCGCGCCGGCCTCGTCGTTGACGTCCGAGACGATGATAGCGGCACCGTCTGCCGCGAGGCGCAGGGCGATAGCCCTGCCGATTCCGGCACCTGCCGCCGTCACCAGGGCAACTTGGTCTTCAAAAAGCATGGGCAGTTCTCCTTGTGCTCACTATACTGTCGTAAGGACAGTATATGCCTATGGGCTGCCCGGCAGGAGAAAGGTTGGCTGGATTCCCTGCGGTCCCAGCCAACCTTGTCCCAGCCAACCCCGCGCGCTAGGCCTCGCAGATTTCCTTGATCTGCGCGATGCACGGTTCGTTTTGCAGGCTGGTGGTGTCACCCAGCGCGCTTCCCTCGAAGAGCTGGGTGAGCAGGCGGCGCATGATCTTGCCCGAGCGGGTCTTGGGCACATCGGGCACAAAGACGATGTCGCGCGGCTTGGCGATCGGGCTGATCTGCACGGCGACGTGGTGGCGGAGCTCGGCAAGCAGGGCCTGCTGCCGGGCCAGCGCCTCGTAGGGCAACGAGGTTCCCACGATGCTCTTGTCGAAGGGCACCACGAAGGCGGTGGCCGCGTGCCCGGTTTTCGCGTCGACCGTGGGGCACACCCCCGCCTCCACCACGGCCGGGTGGGTGACAAGCGCGGACTCGATCTCGATGGTGGAAAGCCGGTGCCCGGAAATGTTGATCACGTCGTCGGTGCGCCCCAGGATCCAGATGTCCCCGTCGTCGTCGAAGCGTGCGCCGTCCCCGGCCAGGAACCAGCCCTGCTCGGCGTACTTTTCCCAGTAGGAAGTGTAGTAGCGCTCCGGGTTGCCCCACACGGTGCGGGCCATCGACGGGCCGGTCTTGGTCAGCACGATGAAGCCCTGCACGTTCTTTTCCACGCGCCGCGCCTCGTCGTCGACGATGTCGACCGAAACCCCGGGCAGCGCGCGGGTGCCGCAACCGGGCTTGAACGCAGTGTCGTCCTGGCGCGGGGAAAGGATCGTCGAGCCGGTTTCCGACTGCCACCAGGTGTCGACCATCGGGATGCCGGCGGGGGTGTCGCGGCCGACCTGGCTGCGCAGCCAGCGCCAGGCCTCCGGGTTCACGGCCTCGCCGACGGTTCCGGCCAAGCGGATGGAGGAGAGGTCGTAGTCTGCCGGGACGCCGTCCGGGAACCAGCCCATCAGCGAGCGCACCAGCGTGGGCGCCGTGTAGTAGCTGGTGACCCCGTAGCGCTCGATGATCTCGAAATGACGCCCGGGATGCGGTGCGTTGGGGACACCCTCGTAGATTACCTGGGTGGCGCCGTTGGACAGCGGCCCGTAGATCTCATAGGTGTGCGCGGTGACCCAGGCCAGGTCGGCGGTGCACCAGTGGACGTCGGCGTCGCGCTGCGCCGGGTCCGGGTGGGAGAAGAGGAACTCGTGGCTCCAGGACGCCTGGGTCAGGTAGCCCCCGGTGGTGTGGACCAGGCCCTTGGGCTGTCCGGTGGTGCCGGAGGTGTACATGATGAACAGCGGGGTTTCCGCGTCGAAGGCCTCGGGGGAGTGCTCGGTGCTCGCCGTGTCGACGGTCTCGTGCCACCACACGTCCCGACCCTCCGTCCAGGCGATCCCGGACCCGGTGCGGCGCAGCACCAGCACGTGCTCGATGCTGTCCACCCCGGACACCGCGGCGTCTGCATTGCCCTTCACGGGCACCGCCTTGCCGCGGCGGAACTGCCCGTCGGTGGTGACCAGCAGCTTGGCGCCGGTGTCCTCAACCCGGAACCGCAACGCCTCGGAGGAGAAACCGCCGAAGACCAGCGAGTGCACGGCGCCGATGCGGGCGCAGGCCAGGGTGATGACGACGGTCTCGACGAGGACCGGCAGGTAGATGACCACGCGGTCGCCCTTGCCGATGCCCAGCGCAACCAGGGCGTTGGCCGCCTGCGAGACCCGGTCCTGCAGGTCCTTGTAGGTGATCGTCGCGGTGTCGCCCGGCTCGCCCTCGAAATGCAGGGCAACCTTGTCCCCTCGCCCGGCCTCGACGTGGCGGTCCACGCAGTTGTAGGCCGCGTTGAGCTTGCCGCCGTCGAACCACCGGAGTTTGGGGCCGCGCCGGGCGTCCCGGTCAACACCGGTGTTGCTGTGGATGGTGTGCCATTCCTCGGCCCAGTTCAGGCGCCGGGCTGCGGTGTCCCAGAAGGCCAGGCGCTCGTCCTCGGTCCACTCGTTTTCGTTGAGCAGATCGGGATTGAGCAGGCCGGGGGTTGCGGGGGAAAGCGTTACAGTCATTTTCTTCTCCACTGATTCTGGCTGTAGCACCGGTCCCCGCGGGGTGGTTGCTGCGGCGTCACAGAGCCAGGTCTCTCGGCCGCTCGTAATGGGTGGATGGTTTCTTGCAGGAACCGGCCGCTGCCTAGGCTGCGTGCTCGGGCGTACGTTCGGCCGGCGAAGGCTCCGCGGCCGTGTCCGGTTCGGTGGTGTCCGGGGCCGTTTCGCGGGATTCGGTGCCGAAGAACACCGCCATGGCGGAGCACAGGACGACGATGAACAGGGCCATGGCAATCAGTCCGTAGCCCGCCAGCCATCCTGCACTGAGCGTCAAGAATGCAAGCGCCACAAGTGCGCCAAGGCCGAACTTGACCGCCCTGCGAAGCCGCACCGGGTCGGTGCTCATGCGCCAACGCGCGGTCGCCAGGGTGACCAGGACCAGGGTCGTCACGTTCACGAGCATGCCGACCCATACCGGGTGGGTGCCGAGGAAGAACGACGTGGCGGACCAACCCGCCAGCTGGTTCCACACGATGCCCGCGCCGAAGCCGGCGACCATCGAGGAGTACACCGCGGCGCGGGTCGCCAGCGGCCAGAAGAAGACGGCAAGGACCGGGGCGAGGGTTGCACCGTTGCGCAGCGTCCAGGCGAGGATGTTCCACCAGGCGGACTGCTCGGTGCGCAGGATACTGAAGGTGATCATCAGCGCAGTCAACCCCACCAGCGACCACTGGGTGTATCGGACCAATTGCGCCTCGGTCGCCTTGGGGTTGATGGCGCTACCGACATCGCGGCCCAGGGACGTGGAGCCAGAGAACTGGCACGGACCGGCCCAGCCCATGGCGCATGCCCAGACGCCCAGGAAGAAGACTCCGACCAGCGGGGCCGGCAGGACCTGCTCGATGTAGTGCGGGATCGCGACCAGGGCCAGCTTCTGCGAGGGGACCACGATCGCCGCCGAAGTGCCGATGAGGGCGCCAATGATGATGAACGGAATGCCGAATGCGGCCGCCGTGTAGAGGCCCTTCTGCCCGTCCGCTGGGGTACGGCAGGACATGGTCATCTGGAATGCCGCCTGTGCCAGCGGGACGTTGACGATGAAGGTGCCGAACCAGGCGACGATGAGCGAGATCCCGGCATTTCCCGGGTCAAACATCTGAGGGTTCGATTCGGCGAAGTCCTGCAGTCCGGAGAGCCCCGGCTTCGCCAGGATCGCGTAGGCGCCCACCGCCAGCATGCCGACGAAAACGATGCAGTTCATGGTCTGGTTGAAGGCAACGGATCGCATGCCTCCGCTCCAGAGGAAGGTCAGGAGCAGCAGGGCGGTGACGATGACGGCCAGGTGCAGGCTCAGCCCGGTGAAGGCGGTCAGTGCCGAGGCAAATGCGATCGTCGTGGCCACCGACCACATGGGGAACGTGAATGCTGTGATGACGCCAGCGATGCCCTTGGCAAGGCGCCCGAACCGGTCGCCGATGATTCCGGTGACCGTCACGACCAGCTTCTCGCGCAGCGGCTTGACCAGCAGCAGGGCGATGAGCAGGATCTGTACGGTTTCCGCCACGCCGTACCAGAGTGCAGAAATGCCGGTGCGGTAGCTCAGCTCCATGATGGCGATGTAGGAGGAACCGGAGAAGAGCCCGGTGATGCAGAAGGCAACCGTCCACGGGCTGAAGGTGCGACCGCCGACAAAGAAGCCGCTGGTTTTGCCCACGGCGCTGCGCCGTTGGGACAGCCGTCCCCCAACGATCAGCAGGACCGTATAGGACAAGGCGAGTCCGACGGTCCAGTATCCTGCGGCGCTCATGCGGAGGCTCCTTCAAGTGGCTTGGCGGTGGACGTGCGCGGGGTGTACCCCAAGGCAATGTTGCCGGCGTTGTCGGCGGCGTCAGGGGAAACCTGGCTTGAGAAGACCCAGTTGATGTCGAGGTCGACTCCGGCCGCCTGCACCAGGTTGATGGCCGGGCAGCGGCGGTGGACCTGGGCCGACCACTCTTGTTGAGTGTTCGCATCGTCCAGCGCCGTTTCGACGTGGATCTCCAGTCGGTAGGAGTGGAAGAACGGGGAAACGTCGGCGGTGCCGGCGAATCCGCGGGTGTCTTGGGTGGCGATCGAGTAGGTTTCCAGGGCGGTGAATTCAATGCCCAGTTCCTTGGCGACCTGCTCGACGACCACGCTCACGCAGCCGTTGACCGCGCCGGCAACGAATTCCATGGGGGTCGGCGCGGTGTCGGTGCCGCCGACGCGAACGGGCTCGTCGATGTCGAACGAGAACTCGCGGATGTCGATGGCGGTGCGCATCTGTCCTTGCCAGGATCCCTTGGCGCGGATTCGTTTGTCATGCGTCCCGTTGTTTTCGGGCGCGGTTGGGACAGCAGGGATTGAAGTCATGATCTCTCCATCGGTC
The DNA here is from genome assembly GCF_017876535.1 of Paeniglutamicibacter kerguelensis. NCBI lineage: Bacteria > Bacillati > Actinomycetota > Actinomycetes > Micrococcales > Micrococcaceae > Paeniglutamicibacter > Paeniglutamicibacter kerguelensis. The sequence goes on along the minus strand of NZ_JAGIOF010000004.1, from coordinate 343,745 downwards.
CTGGCGGTAGCACCGGCCTCAAGGAGGTGGTTGCTGCGGCGTCATGGAGCCAGATCTCTCAGCCGCTCGGGATGGTTACTGATTCAATGAAAGACGATCGGACGACACATGGCCAAACCGGACGTAACGTGACGGAACGTTCGAAGTAACCTGACAAGTGAGAGGCTGCATCGAATAATCTGCATCAATTGTCCGGTTCTCGCGCAATGCAGAAGGGCGCCCGCGCGAAAGCGTGGGCGCCCTTCTGCATTTGAGCAACTGCGGAGTTATCTACTTGTTTGAGGCCTTGGGTGCTCCCATGCCCGGGTCGATCTGGTGCGGCCCGCTCGCCGACGGCCGGACGTCGAAGTTGAACATTGCCGTGGGCAGGTAGACCGTCGAGCAGGAGTTCGGGATGTCAACGACGCCCGAGAGCCGGCCCTCGATCGGGGCCGCGCCCAGAAGCAGGTAGGCCTGCTCGCGGGAGTACCCGAACTTCGTCAGGTAGTCGATCGCGTGGAGGCACGCGCGCTGGTAGGACAGGTGCGAATCCAGGTAGCGCTGCTCCCCGTCGAGGGTGACCGAGGTACCGGAGAACGCGATCCATTCGCTGAACTGCGGATCGACGCGGCCCGGCATGAAGATGGCATTCTCCGATACGCCGTACGTGTCCATGCCGCCGCGGATGATGTCCACCCGCAGGTCGATGAAGCCGCCCATTTCGATCGCGCCACAGAACGTGATTTCGCCGTCGCCCTGGGAGAAGTGCAGATCGCCCAGGGACAGGTTCGCGCCGTCAACGAACACCGGATAGAAGATCCGCGAACCCTTGGAAAGATTCTTGATGTCCTGGTTTCCGCCGTTTTCACGCGGCGGTGCGGTGCGGGCCGCTTCGGAGCCAACCCGGCCCCATTCGCTGGCCGGAACTCCGCCGAGCACGGCGTGCTCGGCCTCCGGCGGAAGTGCCAGCGGCGGGACTCGGTGGGGATCGGTGGCGATGAGATCGCCCTCCCGCTTGTTCCACTTGGCCAAAAGCGCCGCCGACGGGGCGGTGCCCATCAGGCCCGGGTGGATGAGGCCTTCGAAGGATACTTCCGGAACGTGCCGAGAGGTCGCGACCTGTCCCGTGAAGTCCCAAATTGCCTTGTAGGCGTCGGGGAACTGGTCCGTCAGGAAGCCGCCGCCGTTGTTCTTGGAGAAGATGCCGGTGTAGCCCCACCCTTGGCCGGCCAGCGGTCCGCTGTCCTCCTGTGGAATGGGTCCCACGTCAAGGATGTCGACAATCAAGAGGTCGCCCGGCTTGGCCCCCTCCACGGCGAACGGGCCGGACAGCTTGTGCACGGTCAACAGCGGTGCATCGAGAATGTCCTGGGCGGAGTCATCGTTTTTGATGGCCCCGTCAAACCACTCGCGGCAATCGACGCGGAACACGTCGCCGGCCTTGACGGTGGCCACCGGGGGAATTTCCGGGTGCCAACGGTTGTGGCCGAGTTTTTCCTGATCCTCGAACTTCTTGGTCGAATCGAGCGGAAATATCACTTCTGGCATGGTGCTTCTCCTTAAACGATGTCGTACTTGGGCGGGGGATCCGGCATCCGGTCAGGGGCGCGGAAGCTTTTGGTGCAGGGGATTGTGGGTGTAACGGGTTGCCTGTTTTGTCGCCCCTGTGCGGCCCGTGACCACTTCCGGTTCGTGCGCGCTGCGTTTCGTCGAATCAATGAGTTTGAATTCGGCGGTGTTGGCGATTGAAAGGCGGGGCGAACTCATCTGGCGCCGTGCCTGTTGCCGGCACTCGGGACACGTCGTGGAATCCGGCACCGTTGTCATGGGGAATGCGGATTCAAATACTGTTCCTTCGGGGCAACGGAAGTCGTACAGCGGCATGAAAAGTCCTCTCGATGGGTACCGGAACTAGTGGCCTGCGGAGGTTGCAGGCGCGACCGAACTGTTGGTGCCGTCAGGCATCTTGCGGCGGGATAGTGCGTAGGAGGCCAGGATTGCCAGAACGCCGATCACGGCAAGGCCCACGGCTTCGCCCGGCCCGGTGGTGTAATTCCCGGTCAGCAATAGCAAGGCCGGAATGGTGCCGGTGATATGCGCGACGATAATCGTGAACCAGCCGGTAAAGTCGTTCAGCGAATCCTTTCCCAGGGCCAGAAGCAAGAAGAAAAGGGTCCACAAGATGGCCCAAATAAACCAGATCACTCCGAACAAAGGATCCTCGACCTGGATGAATTGCAAGACTCCAAAGACAACGGCAACGAAGGCGACAAACAGAGAAAACCAGCCCAGCCCCTCGCCGGGAAGGCCAAAGACCTGGTTGAGCCCGACGTATAGATAGGTGAAGCCGAAGAGATACAGGCCCGAGGCTCCGAGGATGACGGCCGGGTCGCCGTTGGCCTGCGACAGGATGATTGTGGGGAAAACGACCTGCATGGCCCCCACGAAGAAGTTCATGACTGCGGCCGATTTGCCGGGGATCTTTCCCAGCAGCATGAGTCCGTTAATGAAGAGAACTGCACCAACGTAGAGCAAGCCAACACTACCCATCGGGTGTCCTTTCGGCGTGGATGAAAAGTGGAGGATCAGGAGGGGAGCAGGGTGAAATACAGCTTGGTGACCTGCTCGTTTCGCTCAGGCTATCTGTGAACCCGGGGTGATTCAAGGGGGCGCGTTGAATCACTGTTCATGCTCGCGAAAACTCTGGCCATCGGTGCGGGCAGCACGGTGGGCTGCGGTGATTAAACAGGGGCTGTTGATGGAAACCCGGCAACAGGTCGTTGGTGGCTTTACCGTCGAGTACGCGAAGGGAACCAAAGCCAGAAGGGGGTGATGCTTTACTACCTGTGCGCGTCGACCGGATCGTCCCGGGCCAACGCCCGCCGACGCCTGGCCGCCGAAGTGCGGAAGCCGGGACGTGCCGCTCCGGTGTCCATTTCCAAGCGGCGGCCCCGAAAATACGGGCCCTCCGCCATCACGCTGCTGGGCCGGATCTGGACGTTCCGCGGGGAACCCTGCGGCAAATACCTGGCACCCATCATGGCCGAGGAACTCGAGCGGCTGGAGCGCTTCGGGGAACTCGGGACGCAGTCCGAGTTGTTCACCGACGAGGTCCGTCGCGATCTGCTGTTCATGTCAGCGGCGAGCATTGACCGGTATCTGAAGCCGCTGCGCGAGCCCCGGTACCCCTCGGTACTGTCCTCCACCCGGCCCGGGGCGCTGCTGCGTTCGGAGATCCCGGTGCGCTGGTCGGGCAAGCCCATGGAGCAGGAACCGGAGTTCTCCGAAATCGACACCGTCGCCCACTGCGGACACAGCCTCAAGGGCGAGTTCCTGTATTCAACCACTCTCACCGATGTGTTCACCGGGTGGACCGTCAACACGTACGTGAAGAACCGCGCGCACCGCAATATCGTGACCGGGATCGACCTGCTGGCCCGGTCGCTGCCCTACCCGATCCGCGGATTGGATGTACAACGGCAGCGAATTCATCATCCGCGAACTGAAAAACTCCTGCGACGAACGCCGGGTCACGTTCACCCGTTCGCGCTCCGGGAACAAGAGCGACGACGCCCACGTGGAGCAGAAGACCTGGTCCCGGGTCCGTGAGCAGGTCGGCTACCTCCGCTATGACATACCGGCCGAATCGGAACTGCTCAACGAGGTCTGGGAACTGGATCGGATCTTCGCCGCCTACCTGCTGCCCCAGCAGAAACTGGTCGAGAAGACGCTCGCCGGCGCGAAGGCCACCCAAGTCCATGACAAACCGGCCACACCGCACAAGTGCGAGATCAGTCATCCCAGGGTGAAGAAGATGCCGGCGATCCGCATGAATGCCACCTTCAAGAGGATCCGGGTCATGGCGCTCTCACGCCAGATCATGGTCCTGACCGGCCGACTGGAAACCCTGTCCGCGGCCAATGGTGGCACCGCAACCAATCACCTCACCCAGACCCGATCATGAAGCAGTCATTTTCCGGAAGTTTTCCTCTGAGGCAACGTATTGATCTTCCCGGAGGTTTTTACATGAAGCAACAATGAGCCCAGGGGTCGATCAAAGTACAAATGTGACGCCATTCATTTGCGCAGTGCTACGCAACCTTGTAGAAATATGAACAACAACCATCCAGAGCGGCCGAGAGATCTGGCTCAATGACGCCGCAGCAACCCCTCCCCTTAATTGGGCGGTAGGTGCTCACGCCAGAGTCGATGGAGAACCAATCATGGTCGCTGAGTCACACCTGCACACCTTCGATGTTGATACTGACCCAAATATTTTTGGGCCCGTTTCACTGGAAGCCCTCGCAAGCAATGCGCCGGCTCGACACCTGCTCAAGCTGACGCCGGGTGTTCCGCGAAGCGGGCACTACGATGAGCTGGCCGCGGTTTTCCGACCGGTGTTTGCCCGGATTGCGGAAGGCGCCAGCGAGCGCGATGCCACTCGGACGCTCCCTTTCGAGCAGGTCGGTTGGCTCAACCGCGAGCGTTTCGGTGCCCTGCGGATTCCGGTCAGCGAGGGCGGCTATGGCGCAAGCCTGAGCGACCTTTTCCGCCTGCTCATCGAACTTGCCGAGGCGGATTCGCAAGTGGCGCACCTATGGCGTGCACACATCGCTTTCGTCGAATCGGCGCTCATGCTGCAGGACGCCGCCGTGCGCAGCCGCTGGACCGAAAGAATCGCCGCGGGCCAGATCGTCGGCAACGCCTACACCGAACGCGGCGGAAACACCTTGGGCTCGCTCAACACCACGCTGGAGCAGCGCGGGGAACGATGGTTCGTGACCGGTGAAAAATACTATTGCACCGGCACCATCTATGCGGACTGGGTTGCAGTGGCAGCCTCCCACCCGAATCTTGCCGGCCGCCAGATTGCCCTGGTTTCCACGCAGCGCTCCGGCGTCAAGATCTACGACGACTGGGACGGGTTCGGCCAACAGCTCACCGGGACGGGCTCCACGACATTCCAGGATGTTCCGGTCGACACATTGTTGCCGGAGGAACAGCAAATCAACGACCCGGAATCCGCGATCTTCCAGCTGGTGCTGCTTGCCGTGCAGGCCGGAATCACGCGTGCGGCGCTGAACGACGTGCGATCGGCGGTGCAGGCGCGGACCCGAACGTTCAGCACCGGAACGGGTGTCCCGATCCGAAACGAACCGCAGGTCCTGCAGCTGGTCGGCGAAATTTCGGCTGCCGCCTTCGCCACGGATTCCATTGTCTTGGCCGCCGTCGCGGAAATTGAAATCGCCCTCGGCGATGATTCGCTCAGCCCGGCCGAGCGCTTCGCGGTGTGCGAACTGGCCGCTGATCGAGCGCAAACGATCGTCCAGCCGATGGCGCTCGCGGCAGCGACCAAACTCTTTGACGGACTTGGGGCCTCGGCAACGGCCAAGGGCTGCAACATGGACCGTCATTGGCGAAACGCACGCACGGTTGCCACCCACAATCCCGCAATCTACAAGGCACGCATCGTTGGCGACTACGAGGTCAACGGAACCGCTCCCAAGCGCCTCAACGCCGTCGGCGACCTCGGCTCAACCACCGGAACAGCCGGCTACTAAGGCCTTTCTGTTTCGACAACCTTCCTTGAATTGGATCGCTTTGGCGACCCGCGATTCCCCCTACCCCTGCAAAGGAACATCATGAGCACGACTTCCGCACAACGCCAGATCCGTTTCAATGCCTTCGACATGAACTGCGTCGGTCACCAATCTCCCGGGCTGTGGAAGCACCCGAAGGACCAGTCCGCACGCTACAAGGACCTGTCCTACTGGACCGATCTTGCCAAGACCCTGGAAAAGGGAAAGTTCGACGGCATCTTCATCGCCGATGTGCTGGGCACCTACGATGTCTTCGGCGGTTCCAACGAGGTGCCGTTGCGTGCCGGAACCCAGGTTCCCGTCAACGATCCAATGATGCTCGTCTCCGCCATGGCCGCCGTGACCGAACACCTGGGATTCGGCGTCACCGCCGGCACCGCCTACGAGCACCCGTACCCGTTTGCCCGTCGCCTGGCCACGCTTGACCACCTCACCAAGGGACGCGTCGGCTGGAACGTCGTCACCGGATACCTGCCCTCCGCGGCACGGAACATGGGCCAGGAAGACCAGCTGGAACACGACGAGCGTTACAACCACGCCGATGAATACATGGAAGTCATCTACAAGCTTCTTGAGGGTTCGTGGGAAGAGGACGCGGTGGTGCGCGACGTCGAACGCGGCATCTTCACCGACCCGACCAAGGTCCATGAGATCAAGCACGAGGGCAAGTACTTCAAGGTCCCCGGCATCGCGATCACCGAGCCGAGCCCGCAGCGCACACCCGTGGTGTTCCAAGCCGGCGCCTCTCCGCGTGGCCTGAAGTTCGCCTCGGAAAACGCTGAGGCAGTCTTCGTGACCTCGCCGACCAAGGAAATCCTCAAGGAAACCGTCACCAAGATCCGCGATGCCGCAGAGGCCGCGGGCCGTGGCCGCTACGACGTGCGCATCTACGCCATGCAGACCATCGTCACCGGCCCCGACAGCGCCAGCGCCGAAGCGAAGTTCGAGGACTACAAGTCCTACGCCGACATAGACGGCGCCCTGGCGCTGATTTCCGGCTGGATGGGTGTCGACCTGTCCACGTACGGTCCCGACGACGTCATCGGCGACAACGTGAAATCAAACGCCATCCAGTCCTCCGTTGCAACGTTCCAGAAGGCCAGCGGCGATGACGGCAACCCCTGGACGATTCGCCAGCTTGCCGAATGGGTGGGCGTCGGCGGCTTCGGCCCGATCACCGTTGGTTCCGGGGCCGAGGTGGCGGAAAAGCTCATCGACTGGGTCGCGGAAACCGACGTCGACGGCTTCAACCTCGCCTATGCCATCACTCCCGGCACGTTCGAGGACGTCGTTGAGTTCGTTGTTCCGGAGCTCCAGGCCCGCGGCGCATACCAGAGCGAATATGTCGAGGGCACGCTGCGCAACAAGCTCTTCGGCAAGGGCGACCGCGTCCAGGAATCGCACAAGGCCGCCAACTACCGGCTCTCCGCCGCAAAGGTCGGCTAGCGGGCACTGCCCCACTGGTTGCCCAGCGCCCGAAGTCCAGCGCAACCAACTGCGTTTCCGACGGGGATCCCAGCCATGCCGGGATCCCCGTCCCGCCAAGTCAAGCGGGATCTTTCAAGGCCCGGACTCGAACCGGGGCACCCGTTACGGGGCCAGGCTGACGACCAGGTTGATGGTGGTGGCCAGGATTCCCGTGCCAAACACAAACGCCAGCAGGCTGTGGCGCAGCGCTGCCGATCGCATCACACGTGAGGTGATGTTTGTGTCCGACACCTGATAAGTCATGCCCATGCTGAACGCCATGTAGGCAAAATCGGTGTATTGCGGCGGTTCCTTCTGGTTGAAGTCGATGCCACCGGGCGCTCCGTCGTAGTAAATCACCGCATAGCGCAGCGTAAACAACGTGTGCACGAGCAGCCACGACATCCCCGTGCAGGTCAAGGCCAGCAGTGCCAGCAGGAACCGTGCATTTCCATCGGCGTTCTTGCTGCCCAACATCACCAGGACGACGGCGGCCAGCGACCCCAGTGCCGCCAAGAGGATCAGAAGGTCCGAGGTGCTGCGGCCGGGGTCCTCTTCCTGGGCATGGGCGGCCGTGCGGACATGATCCATCGGGGTGATGCTCGACCACACCCAGAGGTTGTAGATCAGCGCGGCGAGGCCCCAACCCACTGCCGGCGCATACACCCAGGCGCCAAGAAGCCCTGTCAGCGCGGCTGCGAAACCACCGCCGACAACCATGCCGATGATGCGCAACCGGCGGTGCCGAGTGCGTTCTGAGCGTGCGATCTTCATGTGGCGATCATGCCACGGCCCGCCATCGCGGCGCGGGATGATCAATCGAAACGTTGCATCATGTCAGCGGGCACTTCGCGCTCGAGATCTGGCGAAGCGAGGTTTTCGGCGGATTATCAACATGACGCTGCTATGAAGCAAGCCGATATGAAATTCGCGCGTCACAATCGGTCTTGTGACATTTCTTGAAGAAAAAACGGGCTAAAGACGGAGCTTTTCGAGCGTTTGTTTCATGAGGTGGTCATATTTGTTGGTGCTGTCGAAGAATCTGCGACACACTTGAGTTGTTCCGTCCCGGTGAAATGCCTGGAACGGTACGACACCATCCAGAGCGGCTGAGAGACCTGGCTCGTTGACGCCGCAGCAACCACCCCTATGCGTAGGGGCCGGTGCTACCGCCAGGACCGATGGAGATAGCCAACTCTGTTCCGGTCCACTGGTCGACCCCTAGCGGGAGGCCGGCCGATCGGTCGTGCTGTTGGCGTCCCTCGGGTAAACCGAGAGGAGTTGGACATGATCAACATCAAAGACGTGTCCACAGTTTTCCCGTCAGCGGATAATCCCTTTGTTGCCGTGGACAACGTTTCGCTGGAGATCCCGCGAGGCTCAATCCAAGGAATCATTGGTTTTTCCGGCGCAGGCAAGTCGACCCTGCTGCGCAACATCAACCTGCTTGAGCGACCAACCAGCGGGCAAATCATCGTCGACGGCACGGACCTTACCGCGCTGAACGATGAAGAACTGCGTCGGGCGCGCCACCACATCGGCATGATCTTTCAGCACTTCAACCTCTTGAACAACCGCAATGCCGTTGAGAATGTCGAACTCAGCCTCAAGTTTGCCGGTGTCCCCAAAAAGGACCGCCGGCGCCGGGCACTGGAAGCCCTAGCGATCGTGGACCTGGCGGACAAGACAACTGCTTACCCCGGCCAGCTCTCCGGCGGCCAAAAGCAGCGCGTTGCGATTGCCCGCGCACTGGCCACAGAGCCGAAGGTGCTTCTGTGCGACGAACCGACTTCCGCCGTTGACCCGCGGACCACTGCCTCGGTCCTCCAGTACCTTTCCGACATCAACGCCCAATTGGGTATCACCACGGTCATCGTGACGCACGAAATGAATGTCGTAAAGGCCATTGCGGACAACGTCGCGGTCATGGAGGACGGGGCGGTTGTCGAGCAATTCGACATTGCCTCACTGAAGAACCCGGCGTTCACCCCCGCCACCGCAATCGGCCGATACCTGATCTCAGATGAAATTTCGCTGGATCGAAAGCCAACCACGGCCCCGGCACCCGCGTCGGCTGCAACCGAATCCTTGAAGGAGGAGTCTTATGTCTAATCTTGCATTTGGCATCAACGTCCTGGCGTCCTCCACCAACGGAAGCGGAGCCGCGGCCTTTGACCTCAACCGCATCATCGAATTGTGGCCCGAAATCGCCTTGGCCATCGGCCAGACCCTGGCCATGCTCCTGGTGTCGATTCCGATCGCGATCCTCATTGGAACCCCACTGGGCATCTGGCTCTACTCGATGTCGCCGAACGGCCTGCGCCCGCGCCCGCGCATCCACCGGATCGTTGACGGGCTCGTGAACACCATGCGTTCGTTCCCGTTCCTGATCCTGCTGATTGCCATCATTCCGTTCACGCGATTCGTTGTGGGAACAACCATCGGCACGGCCGCGGTGATCGTCCCGCTGACGATCAACGCCATCCCGTACTTCGCCCGATTCGTTGAGCAGAACCTGACCCAGCTGGGCAGTGGCGTGGTCGAAGCCGCCCGCGCCATGGGTGCCACCCGCGGACAAATTGTCAGGGATGTGCTGCTGGTCGAAGGGCGCCCGGCACTCATCGGCTCGATCACCATCATGACGGTGAGCTTCATCAGCTACTCGGCCATGGCCGGGTTGGTCGGTGGCGGCGGAATCGGCGACTTCGCCATCCGTTACGGCTATTACAGGTATGAAACGGGCATGATGATCGTCGCCATCGTCCTGATGATCCTGATGGTCCAACTGGTCCAGATCTCCGGCACCAGGCTCGCCGCACGCCTGGACAAGCGCCACTAACCCCACCCACCCCGGATACACCCTCTGGAGCCCCCTCATGAGCAATTCCAAACGTCCGCGCCTGCTGTTGAGCGCATTCCTGATGAACACCACCAGCCACATCCTTGGTGGGCAATGGCGTCATCCCGAGGCCCAGCAGCACCGCTTCAACGAGCTCAAGCTCTGGACCGAGCTGGCCAAGGAGCTTGAGGCCGCACGCTTCGACACGATCTTCCTTGCCGACGTCGTCGGACTCTACGGCGACCACGACGGGGGATGGGCATCGCACATCAAGCGCGGCCTGCAGGTTCCGTCCAACGACCCTCTGGTCCTTGCCTCGGCGCTCGCCGCGGTGACCGACGAAATCGGGTTGGCGTTCACCTCCTCGGTGATCCAGTCCGACCCGTTCCAGCTGGCACGCCAGCTCTCCACGCTCGACCACTTGAGCAACGGGCGCGTGGCCTGGAACATCGTCACCAGCGTGCTGGAAAATTCGCACCGCAACTTCGGCGCCGACGGGCTGACCGCGCACGCCGACCGCTATGACTGGGCCGAGGAATACGTCGAGGCCGCCTTCAAGCTCTGGGAAGGTTCCTGGGAAGATGGTGCCCTGCTTGCCGACAAGATCCGCGGCATCCATGCCGATCCGGCGCTGGTGAACAAGATCTACCACCGCGGGGAACGCTACTCGATCGACGGCCCGCACCTGTCCTCGCCAAGCCCGCAACGCACACCGTTCCTCTTCCAAGCCGGAAGCTCCCCGCGGGGCAAGGCCTTTGCCGCCGCCAACGCCGAAGCCACCTTCCTGTTTGCGCCGAACCCGGAAAACGTTCGCAAGAACTCGGGGATCATCCGGCAGCTGGCGGTCGACGCCGGCCGTGAAGCCGGCGACGTGAAGATCTTTGCCGGGCTTTCCTTTGTGGTGGGCAGCACCGAGGCCGAGGTCGCCCGCAAGCAGGCCGAGTACGACGAGTACCTCGACCTGGATGCCGTGGTCGCACACATCGGCGGCGGGCTGGGCATCGACCTGGGCGGGGTTCCACTGGACACCCCGCTGGGCGACGTCGACACCGAGGGCGGCAAGGGAGTCCTCGATGCGATTCGGGCCTCGGTTCCGGGTGGCAATCCGACCATCGGAGACCTGGCCCGTTACCGCGCCAAGGCGATGCAGATCGCCGGAACCCCGGAACAGATCGTTGACCAGCTTGAAATCTGGCAGGATGCCGGAACGGACGGCATCAACATCATCAACCAGATCCTTCCGGGCTCTTACACCGACTTCATCCAGGGTGTGATTCCGGAGCTGCGGGCCCGCGGGCTGGCGCAGAGCGAGTACGCCCCGGGGACGCTGCGCGAAAAGGTGTTCGGCCGTTCGGCAACCCTGGAACCCTCGCACCCCGCAGCCGCATTCCGTGGGGCGTTCGCCGAGCATTCGGCCGCCAACGAAAACCACTCAGCCATCTCCACGCTTTCCTGAAAGACAGAACCATGACGCTGATTCAAGACATCCCCTCGACGGTTGCCTCCGATTACGCGAGCCTGCACGAGCACTTCGCCGAAATCTTCGCACGCATTGCGGAGGGTTCCCGCGAACGCGATTTCGCACGGATCCTCCCTTTCGAACAGGTTGCCTGGCTCAACGAGGCTGGGTTCAGCGCCCTGCGCGTGCCGGTGGAGTTTGGCGGGGCGGGCGTCAGCGTCGAGACCTTCACCCGGTTGCTCATCGACTTGGCGGCAGCGGATTCCAACGTCGCCCACCTGTACCGCTCCCACTTCGGGTTCATCGAGTCCCTCCAGTGGCAGGAAGAACCGGTCGCCCGGCGCTGGTACGAGCTTGCGGCCGCGGGAAAGACCGTCGGAAACGCCTCGACCGAACGCGGGGGCAACGCTCTGGGGAGGCTGAACACCGTCCTGGCCAGGAACGGTGAGGACTGGGTGCTCAACGGCGAAAAGTACTACACCACCGGCACCATCTTCTCCGATTACACCCGTGTTTCGGCCGGGCTGGCCGGTGAAGACGGACGCTTCTTTGCCGTGGTGGACACCAAGGCCGCGGGAGTGAACATCGTCGATGACTGGGACGGCTTCGGGCAGCGGTTGACCGGCACCGGGACCACCACATTCGAGAGCGTGCGGGTCCCCAACGAAGACATCTTTGACCGCATCGCCGGCGGGGCCGAGGCCACCCACGAAGCGGCATTCTTCCAGCTGGTGCTGCTCTCCGTGCTGGCCGGCATCGCTCGGGCCGCGCGCGATGACGCGGCGCAGTCCGTGGCCAAGCGTGCGCGCACCTTCAACACGGGTTCGGGCCTGCCGTTCCGCGAGGATCCGTTGATCCAGGAGACCGTCGGCCGGATCGCGACCAAGGCATTTTCCGCCGAGGCAATTGTCCTGGCCGCCGCCCGCTCGCTGGATGGCGCATTGGAGAAGAGCCTGGCGCAGGAGGTTGACGTTGACGGAAACAGGGCGACAACCCTTGAGGGTCACCTCGCCGAACTTGCCGTCGAGCAGGCCCAGGTCGCCGTCCCCGAACTGGCCATTTCCGCGGCGCAGCAACTCTTTGAGACCGGTGGCGCCTCGGCGACCAGCACCTCCAAGGGCCTGGACCGGCACTGGCGCAATGCTCAGACCGTGGCCACCCACAACCCGATTTCATTCCGTGCGCGTTCAATCGGCGACTACTTCATCAATGGCACCCTGCCCGAGGGATTGAACGCCATCGGGGATGCCACGGCAAAGGCCACGGCCAACTAGTAGCCCGACATCCGTCCGGTCGGACGGCTGCCCAAATACAACACATCACGCAGGGTGCCTTGGTACTTCGCGCCCATTTTCAGGAGATAAACATGCAACGCCGCAAATTCATTGCCGGAGTCGTCAGTCTGGCCGCCATCGTCTCTTTGACGGCCTGCGGCCTGATCGGGGGCGCCGCCGGCGCCGCGGACGACAAGACCATCAAACTGATCGTCACCGAATCCGCACCCACCCAGGAACCGACAAAGATCGCCCAGAAGATCCTCGAGGGGCAGGGCTGGAAGGTAGACGTCAAGTACGTCACCGACATCGTGCAGCCGAACTTCGCCGTGGCCAACGGCGAGTTCGATGCCAACTACTTCCAGCACGCCGCATACCTCGAGCAGTTCACCACCGACAAGGACCTGGACGTGGAAACGGCGTTCTACATGTACGGGTCGCCGGCGGGTGTTTACTCGGCCAAGTACAAGGACATCAACGACTTGCCGGATGGCGCAAAGATCGCGATTCCCGTGGATCCCTCCAACAACGGCCGAGCCCTGGCGTTGCTGCAGACTGCCGGACTGCTCAAGCTCACCGAGGGCAAGAGCCTGATCCACCTTTCGCAGGCCGACATCATCGAGAACCCAAAGAACTTCAGCTTCGTCGAGGTCGACCAGCAGTCGCTGTCCAAGACCCTGCCGGATGTTGACGCAGGCTTCCTGTTCGTTCGTCTCGGTGCCGAAATCGGGTTGAAGCCATCCGACGCGTTGCTCTTCGAAAAGGACGAGGACGCGCTGCCGTTCATCAACCTCGTTGCCGCCAAGCCAGGCTTTGCCGAGACTGAGAAGGGCAAGGCCCTTGAGGCCGCCTACCACTCGGACGAGGTCAAGGAATGGTTCAAGGGATACCTTGACGGTGCCTTGCCCACGCCGTGGGACCGCGACCCGGCAGCCGACCTCAAGGCTTGGAACATCTAAGAGATCCACCGCAGCAACAACACTCATTTTCGCGGGGCAGGAAACGGCCCCGTCTAGCTAGGGAGCACGAAGCATGGAACGTCGTACCTTTATCAGGGGATCGCTGGGTCTCGGTACCCTGGCCGGGCTGGCAGCACTGACCGGTTGCGGTCTGACCGGCCAGGCAACCGCCAGCGGAAATGACAAGACCATCAAGTTGATCGTCACGGAGTCGGCCCCCTACCAGGAGCCGACAAAGCTTGCGCAGAAGGCCCTGGAAGCCGACGGCTGGAAGGTCGAGGTCAAGTACGTCACCGACATCGTGCAGCCAAACTTTGCCGTTGCGAATGGCGAGTTCGACGCCAACTACTTCCAGCATGCGTCTTACCTTGCGCAGTTCACCAAGGACAAGAACCTTGCCGTTGAGCCGGCGTTCTACATGTACGGTTCCCCGGGTGGCATCTATTCGCAGAAGCACAAGTCGATCGACGGTTTGCCGACAGGTGCCAAGATCGCGATTCCGGTCGACCCGTCCAACAACGGACGGGCCCTCGCGATGCTGGCCAAGGCCGGGGTGATTAAGGTCGCCGAAGGTAAGAGCGTCATTCACCTGTCGCAAAACGACATCCTCGAGAACCCCAAGAAGGTCACCTTCGTGGAGGTCGACCAGCAGTCGCTGTCAAAGACGCTTCCGGACGTCGACGCCGGATTCCTCTTTGTACGTCTGGGCGCCGAGTTGGGTCTCACTCCCGAGGACGCACTGCTCTTCGAGGACAACGCCGATGCGTTGCCATTCATCTGCTTGGTTGCTGCCAAGCCTGGCTTTGCCGAAACCGAGAAAGGGAAGGCCCTGGAGAAGGCGTACCATTCGGATGAGGTTCGCAACTGGTTCAAGAACTACATCGGGGGCGTCTTGCCCACTCCATGGGACCGTGATCCTGCCGCCGACCGCAAGGTCTGGGATAGCTAAGCCCTGTTGCCCCCGAAAGTGACCCTCAGCAGTCCGAGTCGAGTCTCGCACTCGCCTCGGACTGCTGTTTAAGCTGCCAGGCGGTTTTTGCGCCTAGGCCCGGATGGCAGTTGTAATGTATCTCGTATGAGCAGCATCGGCAGTCCACGGCATGAGAATGATCCCGAAGTAATCCGTCGGCTGTTGACCACGCCCGCACGCTGGGCCGTTGTCGGGTTGAGTAACAATCCGTTGCGGGTGGCGCCGCGCGTTGCACATTTCCTGCAAACACGTTTGGGCATGGAAATCATCCCGGTTTCACTGCGTGGCGACAGCGTTTTAGGGGAGCCCGGGTACAAGACCCTGGGGGAGATCCCGGGACACGTTGATGTGGTTGATTGCTTCGTGAACTCCCAGAAGGTCGGGGCCGTTGTCGACCAGGCCATTGCCATCGGTGCATCGGCGGTCTGGCTGCAGTTGGGTGTCATCGACGAGGAAGCACTGGCCAGAGCCAAGTCGGCCGGCCTGGACGTCGTCATGGACACCTGCCCCATCATCGAATATGAATACCTTTGAGTGCACTGTTTTAGCGCGACTCCTCAAAGTAATGCAATGTAAGGTATTTGGATTTTCCGGCTATGCTGTCAGCTGCACATGAAACATTGATTGGGTGCTGGGGACCAAATGAATACTGGGGGACGTCCGGACTTGGGGTTTGGGCGGAACTAGGCGGGCTGGATGGGACCGGTCCGCTAGAACAGTGCTTGTTGAGTGTTTGCCGCGCCCCTTGGGGTAATTGGGGTATAAATCGTGTTCGCCAAATCTGGGGATCAAGCCACACGTAGACAAAGGGACCGCCGCGATTCGCGGCGAAGCTCACTCTTGGGCACCATGTGGAGGAACGGCATTGTCCGTTCGACCGTGGGCGCCACCGCAACGACTGCGCTCGTTGCGACCATGATGTTCGGCGGCGGTGGATTCAATCCCGCCGTCGCGGCCCCGGTCGACAACCAGGACTCCGGCGTTGAGCGGCAGCTGCGCGACGCCGTCGAGGGGCCCGAAACAAGCACCGGTTCGAAGGGCACCAAGACCGGCGCCGAGACGGTAGCACCGGAGTCGAAGCCTGAAGAAACGTCCAAGCAGAACACGGCCAAGTCTTCCGACGAACCGGTCACTTTGGCTGTCCCCCCGACGGCGGGCGAAACGGCTGTCATCAACGTAAAGGTTCGAGCTGTACGAGGGGCAAACGGCACGGCGGCAAAGCCGGCCACAGGCAGCGTCAAGCTCGAGCTGCGCAATGGCACGAGCGCTTCCCCGGATAGCCCCGGTTCCCTGGTGGGCAAGCCCTGGAGTGTCTGTACCGTTGATGCCGATGGCGATTGTTCCTTCACCGTTCCGAAAGACGGACTGAGCAAGAGCTACTGGGTAATCCCCAGTTGGACGTCAGACGCCTACTACATCAATGACACGTTGATCACGGGTAACAACACCAACTCCGGTGATGACCGTTTTGCGCAGACTCCCTACGTGTTCCGCACTCCCCAGCTAAAGGCGAAACAGACGGTCCAGTTGCCTTCAACGGCCGGAATGCCCGCGAAATCAAATGTAGGCAACCCGACTCTGAACAACCCTGCGAGCCGCAATACAGCCAATCGCTGGAAGACGAACGGTTTCTTCCCCGTATCCATCAAGAACCCGCGCTTCCAGCCGACTTGCAAGCCGGGTCTCTCCGTCGCCCTGGTGATCGACCTTTCAACATCCATGACCAGTTCCGGCTCCGCCGGACTCAACGGCGCCAAGAAGGCCGCCAATGCGATGTTCAATGCCTTGGCCTCTTCAGGGTCGAACGCAAACGTCAACCTTTTCACCTTCGGTAACGATGCTCCGGTGACCGGGCAGGGCTCCACAAGAACGAACTCGTTCGTAGCGACGCCCGGCAACATCGATGCTTTCGCGGAAAGGATCAAGGCTCTTTCCGTGAGCGGGACTCAATACACGAACTGGGATGCCGGACTCGATTACGTAGCGAAAAACGCGGCCAAAGCGGACGTTGCCATCGTCTTGACCGACGGTAACCCCACGCGCAGCCGTGCGGGCAGCAACAGCACCTGGACGTATTTCGGACAGATGGAAGAAGCAATATTCTCCGCCAATGCGATCAAGGACAATGGCACGCAAATTCTTGCCTTCGGCGTCGGCAGCGGTATTTCTGACACCGTTGGCGGCAACAATTTGGCTGCCGTTTCGGGACAGAAGCAGTGGACCGGCAAGGGCAAGATTGGCGACTCCGACTACGCGATCACCAGCGACTGGGACCTGGTTTCCCAGCAGCTGGCTGCCATGGCCAACGGGTTGGGTTGCGCCGCGTCGATCGCCGTTGAAAAGACGGTGATCGACGCCGAGGGAAACTCGAGCGTAGGCAATGGCTGGGAGTTCGGTGCCACGAAGACCACGTCCGCTGGAACGTTGTCGCCCACCGAAAAGCAGTCGACGGTCAACGGCAAGGCCACCTGGAACGTTTCCTTCCCGGCACCGGGGGACACCGCGAACATCTCCATCAAGGAGACAGCCAAGCCCGACTGGACCATGAAGAGCGCAAGCTGCACCATCAACAACGACCCCATGAGCGCCGGGGTTGACCTGGCCAAGGGCCAGCTCGACCTCACCGGCATCGGCATCGGTGACGACGTGATTTGCAAGGTTGTCAACCAGATCGAGCCCACCTCGTTGACCGTCCAGAAGACGTGGATGATCAACGGAAAGCCAGCCACGGCCGCCGAGGCAAAGGCCTACGGCGCCAGCGCGGCACCAAAGCTGACCCCTGCGCCGAAGGCCGGGCAGCCGTCCTTCGGGCAAGCCGTCGGTGGATACGCACCCGGCACCAAGGTCAACGTCAACGAAACCTTCACCACCGGCGACCGATGCGTGGCTACGTCCCAGACCATCGCCGTGGGCGACGGGGCATCAGTGCCCCTGACTGACAAGGGCCTGGATGTCGTGCTGGCTCGTGGCGGCAACACCGCCACCATCACCAACAAGATCAACTGCGATGCCACGTTGACCCTCGTCAAGACGGTCGACAACAAGGGCGGCAGCGGCGCCACCGCCACGGACTGGAAGCTCTCCGCCATCAAGGCCGGCGGAACCACCAACCTGGAGAACGTAGCAACCGGAACATCCAAGTCTGTGGTTTCGGGTACCTACAAACTCTCCGAGTCCGCGGGCCCGGCGGGCTACGACCTGACCAACCTCGCCTGTGTCAACGGGTCAACCCCGGTTGCCGGCGTTGACCTGAAGAACCCCACCGTTGCCCTTAACCTTGGCGACAACGTCACCTGTACGTTCACCAATACAAAGACCTCATATCTAGACCTCGTGGTCTCCAAGACCGTGGATGCGTCATTCGACCGCGACTATAACTGGACCATCAACAAGAGCGTCGATCCCTCGCAGAAGACTGTTAATTCCGCGACCGGAAACGTCGAGTTCAACTACGGCGTTGAGGTAAGTGCAGGGAAGCCTGCCGACAGCAACTTCAAGGTTTCCGGTTCCATCACGGTAGAGAACCGAAACGCGATCGCATTCAAGGACGTAGCGCTTTCCGACAACCTGCCGGACGCGGTCTGCGCCATCAAGACCACCACCGGCGCGGCCGTCAGCGGTCCTGTGTTGATTCAACCCGGCACCACGACGTTCAACTACACGTGTGCAATGCCTTCGAAGACCACCGCGGCAACCGCGGGAACCAACGTTGCAACCGCAACATGGAATTCGGGCACCTACTTCGGTACCACGGGCAAGGCCAATGGCTCCAAGGCTTTCGACTTCGCCAAGGTTTCGCCGAAGGTGACCGACGGATCGGTAACCGTCACTGATGACCACTTCGACTTGGCTGGTGTTGAAGGCGGAAACGTCGTCACCGTCGGTCAGGCTCCGAAGAAGTTCGAGTATGCCGCGAACTGGCCGGGTGAAACCGGAAAGTGCATTGACTACAAGAACACTGCGAAGTTCATCTCCACCGATGGCGAAAAGGGCCAGGACAGCGAAACCGTCACGCTTTGTGTCGAGAAGCCGCTGACCCTCGATCTGGACGCCAAGGCTGCCTTCGACAGGGACCACGACTGGAAGATCGAGAAGAAGGCCGACAAGTCTTCCTTCAACGTCGACGGTGACGGAAACATCACCGCCGGCTACAAGGTCACTGCCACCGAGGCCGGCCACGCCGATTCGAATTGGAAGCTCGGTGGAACGATCACCGTGAAGAACCCCAACTCCTTCGGTGAGATCACCGCAAGGATCGGCAAGACCCTGAGCCTTAAGGGAGTGGCCTGCACGATCAAGGGAACGGACGCCGACAAGGCCGAAGGCTTCCAGGTCCTGGTTCCTGCCGGTGCGAGCCAGGTCCTCGACTACGACTGCGACGTGGCATCGGGTGTTGACGAGGCAGACTACAAGAACCAGACCAACGTGGCCACCGCCACCTGGGGCAACGGCCGCACCGCAAGCAGCCCGGTGAAGTCGTTTGGCTTCGCGCTGGCCGCCGAGACCGACACCGAGATCACCGTGACCGATGACAAGTACACGGACAACAACCACGTGCTTGGCACGGTGAAGCTGGCAGAATCGCCCAAGGTCTTCTCCTACGACGTTGAGTGGGAAGGAACCGCAGGCAAATGCACCACCTTCACCAACACCGCAACGATCGACGGTGACACCAACCACCCGGCGGGCAACGAATCCTCGGCCGCCATCGACGTCTGCGTCGAAAAGGGCTTGACCGCGGTCAAGACCGTTGATGCGGGCTTCACCCGCGACTACGACTGGAAGATCGCCAAGGAAGCTGAAAAGACTTCCTTCACCGTCGATGAAAACGGCAAGGCAATTGCCAACTACACGGTGAGCGCCACGCAGGAAGGCCACAACGACCGGGACTGGACCATGTCCGGCTCGATCGACGTGTTCAACCCGAACCAGCAGGGAGAGATGAAGGTCGGCGTTGCCGACGTAGCCGGCATCCCCGGCGCAGTGTGCACCGTGGCCGGCGACGGACAGGACGTAACCGTTCCGGCGGCCACGGTGGTTGACGGCAAGGTCCTTCCGGGCAAGGCCACCGTCGCCTACGACTGCGAACTGCCGGACGGCGTCGACGCCTCGAACTACGAGGGCAAGAAGAACACAGCCACCATCACGTGGACCGGGGTGGAGGGCAAGCCGCGCACCGCGGACTTCGCCGCCGACATCGAGTTCACGCAGGCCAAGGGCATCGACGACACCGTAACGATCGTCGATGACAAGACGGTTCCGGGCGACGCCAAGGTGCTCGGCACCGCCACCCGCGGCGAAATCCCCACCGAGTTCACCTACCCGGTCGAGCTCCAGGGTGTCGCCGGCAAGTGCACCACCTTCACCAACACCGCAGTGCTTCAGGAAGAGGCTGGCGCCGATGACAACAACACGGCAACCGCCGACGTCGAGGTCTGCGCCAAGGCCGGCCTGGGAATTTCCAAGACCGCCGAGGCGTCCTTCGACCGCGAATACCTGTGGAAGCTGGCCAAGAAGGCCAACGACCCCACCACGGTCGGGATCGGCCTGGACGGCGAAGCCGCATTCGACTACACGGTCACCGCGACCCCCAACGGCTACAAGGACTCCAACCACGCGTTGGCCGGCGGCATCACGCTGACCAACCCGAACGAGTTCGCTGACGGCGGCATCACCGCCACCGTCACCGACAGCATCGACATCAAGGGGACCACCTGCGACATCGACGCCAAGGACAGCGACCCGGACACCGAGGGCCTGCAGGTCATGGTTCCGGCAGGCTCCGTTGGAGACGAGGCAGTTGTCCTGCCCTACACCTGCACCGGTGTCCCCGAAAACGAGGACTACGAGGGTGTAAACACGGCGACGGCCAGCTGGAAGAACGTTGCCGGCACCACGGTCGACGCAACGGCAACCGCCGCAGTCACGTACGAACAGCAGGGTTCGAAGAACCACGAAGTCCGGGTCCTCGACGACAAGGCCGGAACGGTTGAAGACCCCGAGCTCTTGGGCACCGCCACCTGGAACGCGGAGCGCACCCCCACCGAGTTCACCTACTCGTTGACGTTCAAGAACGACGACGAATTGGCGGCCGACGGAACTTGCAAGGCCTACACCAACACCGCGACGATTCCGGATGCCAAGAAGTCGGCCTCCGAGACCGTCAAGGTCTGCATCCAGGTCGGTGCCCCCACGGTTGAAAAGACCGTCACGGGAACCTCGCAGGGTGCCGACGGCAGCTGGAACATCACCTACAACGTCGTGGTGACGGGCGATGCCTCGCTGCTGGGCCGATACTCCCTGGAAGACACACTGCGCTTCGGCGAAGGAATCAAGGTCAACTCCGCCGCGTGGACCGGACCGGTCAACGGGCACTGGGACGAATTGGATGGTGGATCCCCGAATTACACCGAGGAGCTGGCATCCAACCAGCTGATCGGCGCCATGGCCGTTGACACCTACACCGTGAGTGTCAATGCGACGGTTGCCGCGGATGTCATTGGCTCGGGAGCGGGCAACTGCAAACTGGCCGAGGGCGAGGACGGGACCGGGTTCCTGAACTCGGCGACCATCGCCGCCAACGGCAAGAAGACCGACGTCGAAGCATGCGCCACCCCGGTTGCGCCTGAATTCGACAAGCGGGCCAAGGAATTGGTGCAGCACACCGACGCCGACGGAAACTGGGACGGCACCTGGGACGCAAGCTACGACCTGGTCGTCACCAACCCGGGCACCAAGGGCCAGGCCATGAACTACTCGCTGACCGACACCCCGCAGTTCGCCGCGGGCGTGGTGATCAACGACCGCGTTGTCACTTCCGAAACCGGAACGGCCAACACCGGCTGGAACGGCAAGGATTCGCAGACCGACAAGGTCGCCAACCAGGTGGCACTGGAGGCCGGGACAAAGCACACCTACTCGGTGACGGTCAACGTGTCATTCGGCGCCGACATCGCCAAGGGCGAGCGCGTGTGCGCTGCCGACGGAACCGAAGGCGGCAAGGGCCTGCTGAACTCGGGCACGCTGACAAGCGGCAACGAGTCCATCACCGACCAGGCGTGCCTGGATATCCCGGCGCCCGAGGCCAACGTCGTCAAGACGGCAACCGGCGCCACGGAGAACCCGGACGGCACCTGGGCTATCGGCTACACCGTCGTGGTGAACAACAACTCGGACGTGGCAACCCGCTACGACCTCACCGACACCCTGCGCTTCGGCAAGGGCCTGAACGTCACCGGGGCTTCCTGGGAGCTGAAGGGCACCGAGACGAAGGGTGCCTGGGAAACCCCGGGCACCGAGAAGTCCGAGGCCATGGCGGAGGGGCGCGCCCTTGAGGCACGCTCCAGCGAGACCTACACGGTCACCGTGAACGTCACCCCGGAGGACGGCGCCATCGGTTCGGCCGCCGCCACCTGCGAGACCGAGGTAACCCCTCACGACCGCGGATTCCTCAACGAGGCAACGCTGAAGCACAACGGTTCAACCACCGCGTCGCGCGACTGCACGACCCCGGTCAAGAACCCGCGCAGCTACTCGATGGTGAAGACCTCCGACCCGGCCAGCGGAGAAACCGTGTGGCCCGGCGAGGAGATCAACTACACCGTCACGGTGAAGAACACCGGCGAGTTTGTCTACACTGGCGCCGTGGTCACCGATGAGATGTCCGGCTGGCAGCAGTCCGCGACCCTCAAGGAGGGAAGCCTGAAGGCCTCCGGCGGCGAGACCGCCATCGAGGGCAGCAAGCTGGTCTGGACCGTGGGCGACCTGGCCGTCGGCGAGAGCAAGACCCTCACCTACACCATCACCGTCAACGCCGAGGCCTGGGACCGGATCCTGGTGAATGTGGCCAGCGGCAACGGTGACGTGCCGCCGTCGGTCACCACGCACCCGACCCCGGAGTACCACAAGCTGCCGGAACCGCCGGTTGTCATCGAGCCGCCTGTGGTGGTTCCGCCGGTCGTCGAGCCTCCCATAGTGGTTCCGCCAGTGGTGGAAGAGCCGGCACCGGAGCTGCCGGGCCAGGAAGTCGAGATCCCGGAGACGCCGGGTACGGCGACCGAGGATCCGAGGCTTCCGGGCACGGAGACACAGGTTCCGCCACGCAAGCCGGTGGTGCCGCTGGCCGAGACCGGCGCCTCCAACGCCACGCTGTGGATCGTTGGCAGCGGTGCGCTGGCCATGCTCCTCGGGGCTGGCCTCATGGTTGTCGCCCGTCGACGCAAGGCCGGGGGGAACTAACCACCAACAAAGCCCGTCCGCGGCCGGCCGCCCCTTAGATCTTGGCCGCGGACTTCCGCCCAACCGGCATGAGCCTCACCCCCTCGAGGCGCATGCCGGTTGTTGGTTTAACACCCGGGCCCGGTGCGCTGCTTCGGCACGTGGTTTTGGTGTTTGGAGCCCGATCGCGTGGCTAGGATGGAAACGTGGAATACGAACTGTGGCGCACCCTTTGCCTGGACATGCCGGGGGCCTATGAGGACTTCCCCTTCGGCGAGGAAGCGGCGGTTTACAAGGTCGCGGGCAGGGACCGTTCCAAGTCCAAGATGTTCGGGCTGCTCATGCTTCGGTCCGGTGTCGTGTCGTTGAACCTCAAGTGCGACCCCGCGCTTGCCGAGCAGTTGCGCGCCGCAAACCCGCAGATCAACCCGGGTTACCACATGAACAAAAAGCACTGGAACACCGTGACCCCGGGACTGGACGCGGAGATGATGCGCGACTTGATCGAGGACTCATACGACCTGGTGGTCGCCTCGCTGCCGCGAACCGAACGCGAGGCGCTGGGCTGGAAGGGGCTCGTCGAGCGCGGATAGCGCGGGATCGGTAGGCTTGGGTCATGTACTTCATCGTCGTGAAATTCAAGACCAAGCCCGAATACACCGAGCAGTTCATCGAACTGACTACCCCGTTCACCCAGGCCACCCGCGCCGAGGCCGGAAACCTCTGGTTCGACTGGTCCCGCAGTGTCGAGGATCCCAGCGAGTTTGTCCTCGTCGAGGCGTTCCTGGACGACGACGCGGCCGGAACCCACGTGAACTCCGACCACTTCAAGGCCGGGCTGGAAGCCATGCGCCCCGCACTCGTGTCCACCCCGAAGATCGTCTCCCGCAAGGTCGAGGGTGATTCCTGGGGCGACATGGGCGAACTGCAGATCGACTAGCAGCCGGCATGTTCGAGCCACTCCGGCACAAGCTGCACCAGACCTTTTCCGCCCAGGAAACCTACGATCCCGTCTGGGAGCGTGAGCTGGACCGCGGCGATGACGCCGGCTACTTTGCCCACGATTCGGCGGTCTGGGTGGTCCATGGCGGCATGAGCCCCATGGCTGCGGGCATCCGTGCCCTGCTGACCCAGGCGCTGCACCCCGGGGCGCTGGCCGGAGTGGCCGAACACTCGAACTACCAAAGCGATCCGCTGGCCAGGTTGGCCGGCACCATCCGCTGGATCTTCACGCTCACCTACGGCGACACCCAGGCCGCGCGGGCCGCCTGCCGGTGGGTGCAGCGGCGGCACGTCCCGGTGGCCGGCAGCTACACCTCCGGTGCGGGCGACGAGAAAAGCTATTCGGCCAACGACCCGGATCTGGCCGCCTGGGTCCACATCGCCTTTGCCGACGCGTTCCTGCGCAGCCACGAGGCGTTTTCCGGGCCGGTCCCGCAGGGTGCCGATGCGTATGTGCGCGAGTGGGCCGTCGCCGGTGAACTCATGGGCGTGAAAAACCCTCCACGGAGCGAAGCCGAGCTCAAGGCCGCCATCGCCGGGTACGAACAGCGCGGCGAACTTGCCGGCGGACCCCGGGTGGCCGAGGTCGTTTCCTTCCTGACGAACCCGCCGCTGGACCCGCTGATCCTGCCCGGCTACAAGCTGCTTTTTGCCGCGGTGGTCGGCACCCTGCCCGAAAGCCACCGCAGGATGCTGGGGCTCGAACGCGCCGCGATCGGCCCCGTCCCGCTGCCCAGCCGTTTGGGCGGCAAGGCTGCCCTGGGACTCGCGGGCATCACGCTGGCCAAGAAGGGGCCCGCCGAGCTTGCCGCACGGCGTCGCCTGTTCAGGCTGGGTGTGCTCAACGACCTGAGCTATCCCGAACCCGGCATGACCGAACACGACGAGGTGCCCGGGGGCTACGGCCTCCTGCAGCTGCGCGAACGGGTGGGGGAAGGCCAAGCCGCCTTCGACGCGCTTGCCGAAGGCTTGCTGACCTGGGAACTGCATAGGCGTTCGGGCCTGCGCACGCGGCCCGACACCCCGCGTGTCCAGCTCGGTAGCCGCGTCGAGTTGGGCTTCGGATTCGGTCCGGCACGCATCACCGCACCCTGCCGCGTGGTGCGGCTGATCGAGGAGGTCAGCCGATCCGGCTTTGCCTATGGAACGCTGGCCGGGCACCCCGAAACGGGGGAGGAGTCCTTTGCCGCGGTGCTGGGCCAGGACGGATCGGTGTACCTGGAAATCAGGGCCGTCTCCAAGCACTCCAACCGGTTCTACCGGCTGGTCTCCCCGGCGGCGGAAGCCGCCCAACGGTTCGCCACCAAGCACTACGTCGAGGCGGCGCGCCGGATCGCTGGATCCAGGCCTTGATCCACGGCTAGCGGCACGTGTTGACCGGTGCCTTGCCGTCGAGCCGGTCGTTGGCCCACCGGACCAGCTCCGGGATCAGTGGCGAATCGTCTTCCACCAACGGCATGTGGTCCCTACCTTCGTATTCGCGGTATTCCATGTGCTGCCCGGCGGCACAGCGTTCGGCAACCCAACCGCGCTGCATCCCGGGAAGCACCAGCTGGTCGTCCAGCCCCTGGCCCACAAAGAGCGGGTAGTTGATGTTTTGGTTCACCGAGTTTTCCCGGAGCTTCCCGCCCAGCGGGCCGTTCAAGGCGGAGTCGGGAATCACCGCGTCGAATAGCTGGGTGCCGCCGATGACCGCGGCCAGTGCATCGCGCCCGTCGAAGCAGAGCTCGCCGATGCGCTGGGCGGATCTGGCGTAGCCCGGCGTGATCTGGCTTTCCACGTTGAGCTCCGGGAAGACGTCGTTCCACGACTCGGCGATGTAGGAGGAGACCACCTTGCCGGCGGCCGCGTCCTTCACCCCGAGCGCCAGGTCCACCAGGTTGGTGGCGGGCGCCAGCGCCGCCACGCCAAGGACCTTGATCTCCGGGGCGTAGTCCTTGGCGATGGCCGCGCTCCACAACGCCCCGTGGCCGCCCTGGGAATGGCCCCAGATGAGGGTGTCGTCGCGCAATGAGAATTCCTCGAGCTGGCTGGCCGCGCGAAACGCATCCAGGACGTTCCTGGCCTCGGCCTGGCCCACCAGGTAGGGGTGCGGCCCCTTGGTGCCCAGCCCGACGTAGTCGGTCATGACCCCGGCCCAGCCCTGGCCGATGAGCTCGCGCAGGGCTGCGGCGGGTCCGTCGGAATACGGCACGGAGGACAACGACGGTGCGCAACCCGGAACGATGCCCTTGGTGCCGTGGGCCATGGATACCACCGGAAGTGCCTCTGTTCCGTGATTGGCGGGCACCACCACGGAACCGGAAGCCACCGCGGGGGAACCGTCGGGATGGGTGGTGGTGTAGAGGATCCGCCAAGCGGCTGCATTCTCCGGCACGCCCTGGGACAACGGCTCGACGCGCAGCAGCTGGCCCGGTCCGGCCGGAATGTCGGTGGGCGGGGTGTAGAACGCATCTGGAACCTGGCGTGGATCGCCGGCGTGGATCAAGGGGGTCACCAGGACCATCACAACCGCCGCAAGCAGGGCCACCGCGGAACCGGCGACCTTGCCGAATCCGGCCAGCCTGCGCTTGGCCGGGGTGGACGGATTTTTCCTGCCCCGGGCAAAGAAGTCAATGATCAAGCGCAGGCCAGTGAAGACCAGCCAGCCGCCGAAGAACACCCCGAAGGCCCATACCGTCAGCTTGGGCCAGACCAGCACCAAGGTGCCGGTGGCGATCGAGGCCAGCCCGCCGAGCAAGGAATAGGTTCGGTTGGTGTTCGAGGACCTGAATAGCGAGACCAGAGAGGCCACCCCGGAGAGAAGCAGGAGCAGCGCGACGGCCAGGGCCAACACGGGAAGGGTGGCTCCGCGCCAAACCATTGCGGCGATGCCCATTCCTGCGAGGAGAGTGCCGCTGATGCCGGTGATCCACCGGACTACCGAGCCGTGGTCGGAGCCGTGATCCGCATCCTCGCCGAACGCCTCGATGATCCGGGCGATTCCCACGGCGACCAGCCCCACGGACACCGCGAGCACGAACGCCTGGATCGAAGCCGAAGAGTTCAGCGCCAGGACGGCGCCAAGAACCACCATGGCCAAGCCCAGGAAAGGGCGTACCCACAATGGGATCTTCTTCATGGCTTCGAACATGCATGCTCCCTTGTTCTGCAGGCGTTTCGCCTACACAAGTAAACATTCTGCCGTATGCCCTGCCGTATGCCCTGCCGTAGGTAAGGGCATGCCCCGCGATGAACAGGAACGTCGGCATGGTCGAGGCCACCCACGTACCCACGGTGCGCTTAGTGACGGAATTTTCCGTCGGCCCGCATTCCGTTGCGTCGACGGTTGCATGCTGGCGGTTCCCTTGAGCAGGGTTCCAAGGTCGGGTAGCTTGGCCGCAGGACGTGCCAACCCGACGAGGAAGATCAACCCCATGAAGCTGACATTGACGGAGTTCGTGAGCCTTGACGGCGTATCGCAGGGTCCGGGATCCCCGGATGAAGACACCAGTGGCGGCTTCACCCAGGGCGGGTGGCTGGTTCCGCACATGGATGCGGCATTCATCGACCAGGCGGCGCAGTGGCTGGGTCAGGCCGATGGACTTCTGCTCGGCCGCCGCACCTATGAGGCCTTTGCGCGTGACTGGCCGCAGATCACCGATGCCGACGATCCCTTCACCGCGCTGATGAACAGTCTTCCGAAGTATGTCGCCTCACACACCCTGGAGCGGGGCAGCTGGAACCCGACCACCATTTTGTCCGGGGATGTTGCCGCGCAGGTCGCGGAACTCAAGTCGAGGCCCGGCCGGGAACTCCAGATCCATGGAAGTGCCAGGCTCGCCGGATCGTTGCTGGCCGCGGGGTTGATCGACGAGATGAGGCTCGTCGTTGCGCCCGTCGTCTTGGGCCACGGCCGCCGGTTGTTCCCGGAGGGTGGATCCGCCGCCGGGCTGCGACTGACGGGCAGCACCACCACCCCGGGCGGGCTCGCCCTGCTGACCTATGAGCGGACCGGGGACGCCAGCTACGCAACCTACACGGGCGTGTCCGACGTCCGCTGAGCCGGTTTCGCACGGCCACCTGAACCGTTAACGAAAGCGGGGCCCGGAAGGAAAATCCTTCCGGGCCCCGATTTCTTAGACGTGCTTAGCCGAAGTACTTCGGCAGGGTTGCCTCGTGCGCTTCGCGCAGCTCGGCGAGGTCCAGGTCGAACTGACCCTGGATTTCCAGCGAGGTGGCCGCGGCGTCAACGACACCGAGGCGGACCACGGGGAAGTTGCGTGCGGTGGCCATGTCGTTGAAGCGAACCTCTTCGGAGCGCGGGACCGCAACGATGGCGCGGGCCTGCGACTCGGAGAACAGTGCGGTGAAGGCGTCGAGGCCGTCACGTGCGCACAGGTCGTCCAGGGCCACTCGGGCGCCGACGTTGTAGCGCAGGGCCATTTCGGCCAGTGCCGCGCCGATGCCGCCCTCGGAGATGTCGTGGGCTGAGTCGATCATGCCATCGCGCGAGGCGTTGATCAGGATCGCACCCAGGGTCTTCTCCGCTGCGAGGTCGACCTTCGGCGGCAGGCCGCCGAGGTGTCCGCGGATGTTCGCGAATTCCGAACCGTCGAGCTCGTCGAACGTGGTGCCCAGCAGGTAGATGGCCTGGCCATCTGCATCCGCGCGCCATCCCGAAGGGGTGCGGCGGGCCACGTCGTCCAGCTTGCCGAGCATCGCGACCACGGGGGTCGGGTGGATCGGGGTGTCGCCGGTCTGGTTGTACAGGGACACGTTGCCGCCGGTGACCGGGACGCCGAGTTCCATGCAGGCGTCGGAGAGGCCGCGAATGGCCTCCGCCAGCTGCCACATGACATCGGAATCCTCGGGGGAGCCGAAGTTCAGGCAGTCGGAGACGGCCATCGGCACGGCGCCGGAGGTGGCGACGTTGCGGTAGGCCTCGGAGAGGGCCAGCTGCGCGCCGTGGTACGGATCCAGGAAGGTGTAGCGGCCGTTGGCGTCGGTGGCCAGGGCAACGCCCAGGCCGGTCTTCTCGTCAACGCGGATCACGCCGGCGTCGTCCGGGGCTGCCAGGGCGGTGTTGCCGCCCACGTAGCGGTCGTACTGGTTGGTGATCCAGGACTTGTCGCACATGTTCGGGGAAGCCATCAGCTCAACCAGGGCGGCCTTCAGCTCTTCGCCGGTGGCCGGCAGGTTGGCGCCGGCCTCCGAGGACTTGAAGGTGTCCGCCTGCAGGGCGTCCTGCCATTCCGGGCGGGCGTACGGACGGTCGTAGAGCGGGCCGTCGTGTGCCACGGTGCGCGGGTCGACGTCGACGATGACTTCGCCGTCCCACTTAATGATCAGGCGGCCGGTGTCGGTGACCTCGCCCAGCCAGGAGTACTCCACGGCCCACTTGTCCATGGTCGCCTCGAAGGCTTCGATGTTCTCCGGGGAGACAACGGCCATCATGCGTTCCTGGGACTCGGACATCAGGATCTCGCCCGGGGTCAGCGAGGGATCGCGCAGCAGGACGGAGGTCAGTTCGACCTCCATGCCGCCGTCGCCGTTGGAGGCAAGCTCCGAGGTGGCGCAGGAGATGCCGGCGGCTCCGAGGTCCTGGATGCCCTCGACGAGGGAACCCTTGAACAGCTCGAGGCAGCACTCGATGAGCACCTTTTCCGCGAACGGGTCGCCCACCTGGACGGCCGGGCGCTTGGAGGGCTTGGTGTCGTCGAAGGTCTCCGAGGACAGGATGGAGGCGCCGCCGATGCCGTCGCCGCCGGTGCGTGCGCCGAAGAGCACGACCTTGTTGCCCTTGCCCGACGCGTTGGCCAGGCGGATGTCCTCGTGGCGCATGACGCCAACTGCAAGCGCGTTCACCAGCGGGTTGCCTTGGTAGACGGAGTCGAAGACCATTTCGCCGCCGATGTTCGGCAGGCCCAGCGAGTTGCCGTAGCCGCCGATGCCGGCGACGGCACCGTGGATGACGCGTGCGGTGTCCGGGTGGTCGATCGCGCCGAAGCGCAACGGGTCCATCACGGCGACCGGGCGGGCGCCCATGGAGATGATGTCGCGCACGATGCCGCCGATGCCGGTGGCCGCACCCTGGTACGGTTCGATCATCGTGGGGGAGTTGTGCGATTCGATCTTGAAGGTCACGGCCCAGCCGTCGCCCAGGTTGGTCACGCCGGCGTTTTCGCCGATGCCAACGAGCATGTCCTTCTTCATTTCCTCGGTCACCTTGTCGCCGAACTGGCGCAGGTGGTTCTTCGAGGACTTGTAGGAGCAGTGCTCGGACCACATGACCGAGTACATGGCGAGTTCCGCCGCGGTCGGGCGGCGGCCCAGGACCTTGACGACCTCTTCGAATTCGTTCTGCTTCAGGCCGAGCTCGGCCCACGGAAGTTCGGTGTCGGGAGTCGCGGCGGCATTGGCCACGGTGTCCATGTTGAACTTCTTCTGCTCTTCGACGCTCACTTCTGGCCTCCAACAAGGTGGGTCAGGACGGAGGTGAAGAACCCAAGTCCGTCGGTTCCGGTGTGGTCGGGGCCGAATCCGGCCTCCACTGCGTGCTCCGGGTGCGGCATGAGGCCCACCACGTTGCCCGCGGCATTGGTGATGCCGGCGATGTTGCGGCGGGAACCGTTCGGGTTCCAGCCGACGTAGCTGAAGGCCACGCGGCCCTCGGCCTCGAGGGCGTCAAGGGTCTTCTCGTCGGCGACGTACTGGCCGTCCTGGTTCTTCAGCACGATGGTGATTTCCTCACCCTTGGCGTACTGGTTGGTCCAGGCGGTGGTGTTGTTTTCCACACGCAGGACCTGGTCGCGGCAGAGGAACTTCAGGTGGTCGTTCTTCACCATGGAGCCCGGCAGCAGGTGCGATTCGGTCAGGATCTGGAAGCCGTTGCAAATGCCCAGAACGGGCAGCTTGGCATCGGAGTTCGCGGCGTCGATGATGTTGCCCATCATCGGTGCGAAGCGGGCGATGGCGCCGGCGCGCAGGTAGTCCCCGTAGGAGAAGCCACCCGGGATGACGACTGCGTCGACGTTCTGCAGGTCGTGGTCGGCGTGCCACAGGGACACGGCCTCGGCCCCGGTCAACCGGATGGCGCGAGCTGCGTCGCGGTCATCGAGGGTTCCGGGGAACGTGACGACGCCGATGCGGGCGCCGTTCAGCTCGGTGCTCGGCGTCGAGTAGTCGCCGATCAAGGGGAGTTCGGTTGCACTCATTAGTCTGCGACAACCTCGACGTTGACAACGTCTTCGATGACCGGGTTCGAGAGGAGGGTTTCGGCCGCGGTGCGGGCCTGTGCCAAGATTTCCTCGGTCACCTCGCCGTCGACGGTCAGTTCGAACCGCTTGCCCTGACGGACTTCGCTAAAGGCGGTGAAACCAAGACGGGGCAGTGCTCCGACGATGGCCTTGCCCTGCGGGTCAAGAATCTCGGGCTTGGGCATAACATCAACAACGATCCGGGGCATCCGGGTTCTCCTGTGCGCGAAGGGTGGTTATACGCTTGCGGAGGTGCCGTCTCACGCCAAGGTGTCGGCGCTCCGCGAGCTTGCTCACCAAGTCTACCGGCAAGCCTTGGGTCCGCTGATTCGGGGCGTCAACCCGGTGATGTTTCCCTGTGATAGCTACCGGTGGGTATCTGCGGATCGGCGTGCGCTTAAGCTGTTTAAATGGATAAAGATGAACGCTGCCCATGCAATACAGGGGAAATCTACGGTTCCTGCTGTGGTCGATTTCACACCGGCTATTCCGATCCGCAGGCACCGGCGTGGCCCGCAACTGCAGTTGAGTTGATGCGTTCGCGCTACAGCGCCTTCGCCCTGATGCTTCCCGGCTACCTGCTTGCCACCTGGCATCCGAGCACCCGCCCCACGGAGCTCGATCTTGACGAGACGATCGTGTGGAAGAACCTGGAGATTGTCCGCACCGAGGCCGGTGGCCCCTTCGACCAGACCGGCATCGTCGAGTTTGTCGCACGCTACGGGCTGCTTGGCCAGCGCGAATACCAGCACGAGGTCAGCGAATTCGTGCGCGAGGACGGCCGCTGGTACTACCTGGACGCTGTGGAATAGGACTCATTCGCGAATAATTTGGGTTGTGTACTGGTTGGTACAAATGGAGCAGGTGCTGCTCCGCCCAAAAACTTCCACCACCGAAAGAGGTCGCCACGATGAGTGAACAGACGATGAAAGCCATGGCCTACGCGAGCTACGGAGGCGTCGACAAGCTGGAACAGCTTGAGCTTCCCCGTCCCAAGGTCGGGCCAGGAAGCGTGCTGATCCGCGTCAAGGCTGCGGGCGTGAACCCGGTGGACTGGAAGGTCATGGGCGGTTACCTCGACCCGATCATGGACGTCACCTTCCCCGTCATTCCGGGATGGGACGTTGCGGGCGTGGTGGAAGCCGTCGGCTTCGACACCCCCGAGTTCAAGGTGGGCGACGAGGTCTACGCCTACGGCCGGCGCGACAGCGTGCACTTCGGCTCCTTCGCGGAGTACATGGTGCTTCCCGCCGCCACGGTTGCGCACAAGCCAAACTCCTTGTCATGGGAAGAGGCCGCATCGCTTCCGCTGACCGGCGGCACCGCCCAGCGCACTTTGGACGCGTTGGACCTGAAGCCGGGCCAAACCTTGCTGATTCACAACGGCTCCGGCGGCGTGGGTCAAGCGGCCATCCAGTTGGCGGTCGTTGCGGGCGTACGCGTCCTGGCCACCGGTTCTGAAAAGAACCACGAAACCCTGGCCGCGCTCGGCGCCGAGCCCGTGACCTACGGCGACGGCCTGGTTGAGCGCGTGCGTGCGCTGGCGCCCGAGGGGGTCGACGCCGTCGCGGACTTCCACGGCGGCGCACTCGAATCCACCCTTGCGGTGCTGAAGGATTCCGGAACCCACGCGTCCATCGCCGACGGTTCGGTCATGGGCCACGGCGGCCACTTCATCTGGGTGCGCCCCGACGGCAAGGAACTGGACCGACTCAGCGCACTGGTGGATGACGGCAAGCTCAAGATCAACGTCGTCTCCACGTACCCGATGCAGGAAGCTGCTGCGGCGTTCGGCGAAAGCATGGCGGGACATGCCGGCGGCAAGATCGTGCTGACGGGGTTCACCAACTAGCCTCCACCACTCGGCTTTGCTGCATCGTCCCTAACGGGCGCCGTGCAAGTTGGTTTGATTCGGCCCGGGACCCGCGAAATGTCGCGGGTCCCGGGCCGAACGTTTCTTTGCTGGTTGTTCGGTGATTCATGTTGTTTACAGAAACGGAACCTGCCCTCTGACCGGTTCGCACCTGCTTCGGTGTTCTAGCCGTCGGCGATCAGCACGAACGGGATCTTGCTCTTGCGGCCGGCGCGGATCTTCTGCGGGAAGATGCCGCAGGAAAAGTCGTCCTCAGTGCAGACGCACACCGGATAATTGCCCTACGGTGGTTGAATGCGAGGCATGCTGGGCAAAGGCACGGGGCAGGTGGCGGCAATCGACCGCTTCATTGTCCGCGCCGTCTCGCGGCTGCCGTCCGGTCCGCAGGATACGTTCTTCAGCACCCTCTCCGCGGCAGCCACGAAGGGCAAACTCTGGTTCGCCATCGCCGGCGGCTTCGCCGTGGTTTCCGGCAATCCGCGCAGGGCCGCCGTGCACGGGGTCCTGGCGCTCGGGGTTGCCTCGGTCGTCACCAACCTGATCTTCAAGACCGTGCTTCCCCGGGCCCGGCCCCTACCGGCGGATCTCCCGGTCTTCCGTTTTGTGCATCCGCAGCCCACCAGCTCGTCCCTGCCTTCGGGGCATTCGGCCTCCGCGGCGGCCTTCACGCTGGGTGTCGGGATGGTGTCACCGGCACTGGGTATCGCTCTTGTCCCGGTCGCTGCAGGAGTGGCCTATTCCCGGGTCCATACGGGGGCCCATTGGCCTTCGGATGTGTTGTTGGGCTCCGCTATCGGCGTCGGAGCGGCCATTCTGACGCGGAAGTGGTGGCCTGAGCGGCAGATGGCCCCGCCCGCCTGCCGCGCGTCGGCCGAGGCACCCGCCATCGACGACGGCGAGGGGTTGAGCATCGCGGTCAATGTACTGGGCGGTTCCTACTTGCCAGAGACGGTTGCTCTGATTCGAGAAACCTTCCCCAAAGCGCATATTCACGAAATCAAGGAGGGTGGGGACATCGCCGCCGAGATCCAGGAGGCCGCCGCCCGGACCGGAACCAAGGCCTTGGGTGTGTGGGGCGGCGACGGTACGGTGGGGACCGCCGGCGCGGCCGCTGTCCGGCACTCCCTGCCACTGCTGGTCCTGCCCGGTGGAACGCTTAACCACTTCGCACGTGACGTCGGTGTAGCTACCCTTGGGGAGGCCGCGGCGGCTGCCTCGGCGGGGTCGGCTGTCTCGTCGGATTTCGGGTTTATCTCCGTGGGGCGCGGCATCGAGGGCGCCGACGAAACACTCGAGCTCACCATGCTGAACACGGCAAGCATCGGGGTCTATCCCAACCTGGTCCGGCGCCGCGAACGGCTCCAGCCGGCGCTGGGGAAACCGCTGGCCGGGCTCGTGGCGGGCCTGCGCACCTTCGCCTTGGACTCGCCCACCACACTGAAAATCGACGGAGTGCGGCACAAACTGTGGATCCTGTACCTGGGCCGGGGCCGCTACTACCCGCGTGACATGGCGCCCCTGACGCGGCCGGTGCTCGATGACGGTGTGCTGGACATCCGCATGGTTACCGCCGATGATCCCTTCGCCCGGCTTCGGCTGCTCTGGGCCGTGGTCACGGGAACGGTGGCCTCCGCCAAGGTCACGCACCTAAGCGAGGCGTCCCGGCTCAGCCTCGAGGCGGACGGAGAACCCCTGGTCCTGGCCGTGGACGGCGAACCGTTGACGGGTGTTCGGACGGCGGAGTTCACAGTGCAGCGCGGGAAGCTACGCGTGTACTCGCCCTTGGACGGCGGGAAGAGCTAGGACCCGCAAGCTTGGCGGGCCGTAAACATGGAGCCTCCGACCGTGTGCTTGATTTTCTTGATGTCGGAGGCGGTAGCCTCGCGCCATCCTTGCCCAAGCCGGTCGGTGTCGAACCTCGGATTGGCGGACGTGTCCTTCATCCCCGCCTTGAACTTGGTGTTGTTGCCCCCCGCCTGACTGAGCATGGCGCTTTTGCCGGAGCGGACGCCGTGGAGGCAGACGCCGTCGCTGTTGAGCAACGAATCGAACACCGTCACCTTGCGGCCCTGAACGGAGGTCATGATGACTGAACCCCAGTACGTGTCATATTCCTTGTCGAAGGTGAGGTTGTTGACGTAGGTGCGGTTCTTGACCGCACCTTGCATTTCCTTGGCCGTGCCGACCTCGGACCACGGCAGCAGCACGACGGGGATCCCGCAAGCAGCAGGCCCGATGGAGCGCTTCCCGTAGTGGAACCGGATGCCCTTGGTCGAAACGTCCCAGGCAACTGGTTGTGGGAACTTGCTGGCGGCTGGATCCAGTTGCCTGATGCAGGTGTTTTTGGCGGCCCTGAAATTGTTGGCCACCGCCATCTTGGTGGTGATGTCGTTCAGTGAGACGAAGGCGGACATGCTGACTTTTTTGCCGGTCTTGAGGTCCACCGTGAAGGATCGCGCTTTGCTTGTTGCTGCGGCACCGCACTGGCGTAGCGAGTAGCTCATGGTGACCGAGGCGTAGCGGCCCATGTAGATTCCGGTCCGGCCGGGCCAAGCATCGAAGGCGGCAGTGGCGTCGCCCCGACAGGTGCCCCTGCGTCCGGCATTGAAGGACTTCAGCTCGGCCGCGACGGCTTCGTTCGCGTATTTCGCGACGTTCTTGCGGTTCTTGGCGCTTGAATAGTGCAGAACCGGAAGCTTGACCGTTTGAATCGATTTGTTCGGTTTGTTGGTTCTGGTGGTCTTTTTTGCGCCAACGGCGATCCCTGGCGACTTGGCCCTTGCGGCGGCCACGGAGGCCGGGGCTGTAGCCTGCGGCCGAGCCGCCGGCGGGGCGGCGATTGCTGGTGGTGCCAGAGCCAACGTCGCGAAGACCAAGGCACTTGATGCGAACACGGAGACGATTTTTTTCACGATTCCCCCAAAGCGATTGTGTTTCGGGCAATGCGGCTTGTCATCCGACAATGGATCTCGTGGTCACGCAATGGCGCAAGTCAGTCGGATGAATAATGCCCGGTGAAGAACCCGCCCGATGACACAGGCGGATCCATTAAACGTGCGCTCAAGCCACATCGAGCCCCTCGTTCTCGCGGATCGTGGACGTTCGCCGTGCTGGCCGTGGGTCCACGCATCCACCGGGATGCAGGTGCCCGGGTCTCCGCCGGCCCATCCGGGCCAACGGATCCGGTTGTGGCTAGGCCTTGCCCGTCAGGTGGTCGCGGGGTACTGGGTCGGCGACGTGGCCGCGTGCTGCTCGGCAACCAGGTATTCCTCCACCGCCAGTTCGGGCACGCGGTAGGACCTGCCGAAACGCACGGCGGGCAGCTCCCCGGCATGCACCAACCGGTAGACGGTCATTTTCGACACCCTCATCGACAGGGCCACCTCGGCCACCGTGAGATAGTGCGCGTTCTCGAACCTCTGCAGGTCAACCATTGCATCCCCATCCGTATGTCCGTCGTCCCCACGACGGAGCGGTTAGCATGTGCACCTTCAACCACAGGTGCAACGTTGAGCACATCGTAAACACAAACATCCCGCGGGCACCAGAGTACTTCCCGGAGGTTTAAATCTGAGGCAATGCATTGACTTTTCCGGGGGTATCGACATGCATGGACAGGGAATACTTGCTGGTGTTTTTGTTCTCGGCAGAGCTAGCGGACCTGACTAGGCACCATGCAAATTATCCTCGTGGGCGCCCTCCGAAGTGCCGGCGCACCTGCGCCGCCGGTGGTGGGTGGCACACGGAGGCTACTGGCTGCCGGTGTCTCCGTGGATCTGAACGGGATGACGCTGAGACCGAGGTGTGACCCGGCAGCCAAGAGGGCGCAACCCGATTCCCATGCTTTTGCAGGCTCAGCTATCGTCGGCCGGGCTGTTTCCGGCCCACCTCAGGGCATCATGAAAGGCCGGCTGGGCCGCGCTGATGGCGGGCACCAACCAGTGCGGTCCAGCCAGCTACATGGCCGGCGCGACCGCACCCCTCTTCATCGCCAGTTCAAGGCATCGGCCTGGGCGGGAGGGCGGCGACAGCGGGCCCTTGGATGACGTTGCCGTCGGTGGCGAAGCGGGAGCCGTGGCAGGGGCAGTCCCAGGTGACGTCGGCGGGGTTGAAGTCCACGATGCAGCCCAGGTGCGTGCAGACGGCCGAGACGGCGTGGACCTGCCCTTCCGGGTCTCTGTAAACGGCCGTGCTCTCGCCGCCAACCTCAATGACGGTCCCCTCGCCGGGGGTCAAATCCGCGCGTGCGGGCTGCCCTGCCGGTTTGCCGGTGGCGTCGGGATTCTCCTCATCCGGCCGTTTCGCGCTGTCTGCCGGGGCGCTGCGGTTGCTGTTGAACACCGCGGCCCACTGGTTTTCCCGGCCGGTGAGCGTGGCGGTAAGGATCAGGGCGGCGGCGGTTCCGTTGGTCAGTCCCCATTTGCGCAGGCCCGTGATCACGTACACGTGCTTGGCATCGGGGGACATGAGCCCGACGTATGGCAGGCCGTCGAGCGGGATGCCATCCTGCGTCGACCACCGGTAGGCGACCTCATCCACGCCGAGGCGGTCGCGGGCAAAGGCCGCCAGCCTGCGGTAATGCGCGGCGGTGTCGGTGGCCTCGGATGCGGGGTGGCCTTCGCCCCCGGCGAGCATGTAGCTCTTGCCGTCAATGCCGACCGTCAAGACGGAGCGCATCGGTTCGTCGACGCTGATGAACGTGGCATCCAGCGGCGGGGTGTCCACCCGGCCCGCGACGAGGTAGGAACGGTGCGCGCGGGACCGGGCCTCGAACAGGCCGTGGTCGCCGAACGGAACATTCGTGGCGACGATGACATCGCGCGCCCGGACGCTGCCGTCCTCGAGGCTGACAACGCACGGCGAGCCCTCCTGGATATCCTGTGCACGCGCCCCCTCAAAGACGAAGCTGCCATCCCCATCGACCGCCCGGGCGAGGCCCTGGAGGTACTTCACGGCATGCAGCTGTGCCTGCCCGTCGAACCGGACCGCACCCTTGACCGGAAAGGGCAACGGGACCTCGGTGGTGAACGTTGCGGGAAGGCCAAATTCCGCGGCAAGGTCGGCCTCGGCACGCACACGTGCAAGTGCGTCATCGGATTCGGCGTAGGTGTAGTTCGCGACGCGGCGGAAGTCGCAGTCGATGCCTTCCGTGGCCACCGTGTCCGCGATGTGGCCGAGCGCGGCCTCGTTGGCCTGCCCGTAGGCTCGGGCGGTTTCGGTGCCGTGTCTGTCGCGGAGTTCCGTGTAGGCGAGTCGTTGCAGGGAGGTGACCTTGCCGGTGGTGTGGCCGGTGACGCCGGTTCCCACGCGGGCCGTCTCGACCACCGCAACGGTCCGGCCTGCGCGCTTCAGCGCCAACGCGGCGGTCAGCCCGGCGATGCCGCCGCCGATCACCGCGACGTCCACCTCCACGTCCCCGCGCAGGCCGGGGTATTCGGTGGTTCCGCCGGTGGCAACCCAGAGGGATACGGGTTCACCTGCGAGCCGTTCATTGTTGGATGCGGCACTCATTGCTTCTCCTCCGGATTGCCCAGCACTTTTCGATCGCTTCCAGGCGGCGTCGGGAACGGCTGAACGCAGGGTCGAGCCACAAGGCAACGCGAAATTGGCCATGGGATCGGTCCCTCGCAAAACGGGTAAGGCACCGGGAATTTCGGCTTGGCTTGAAGGTGTGCGGTCGGACGTCGGCACCTCAGTGACAGCTCTGACGAAGAGCTCCAATCGCTCGTGACCATGTGTCGATCATCGCGTTTCGCCCGGGGTTTATCAATGGCACGCGTTACCCGTTCGGCGGGCATCCGGACGTGAGGCTCTGACGTGGTCCGTTGTTTCAATGAAGTGCTTCCAGCGCGGAACTGCTGGTTGGCTTGGTTGCAAAGGACTTCGAAAAAATGAAACCGTTTTCCGCCTGGCATGGTCGCGTCTTCTGTCTGGTCACAGCGTTATTGGATAGTGGATTAACAGAGTTATACCTATAATCACAGGCATGTCCTTGTCTCGACCGGTCGGTCCTCGAATCCGAATGTCGCCCGAAGACAGGCGACGATCCATTGTTGATGCTGCCCGTGAAGTGGCGATCGAGAGCGGCTTGGTGGCGCTGACCCTCAAGTCGGTGGGCCAGCAAGCCAATGCGGCGTCTTCGCTCGTGGCTCACTATTTCCCCGTCATGAACGACCTTGTCATCGAAACTTTCAGCTCCCTCGTGGGGGAAGAACTATCGACGCTTCAGGGAATCCAGGACAGCCAATCGTCCGAACTCGAAAGAATGCAGACGCTGGTCAATTGGCTGCTCGGCGAAGCGCGTCTCGAAGTCACTGCGGTATGGCTCGATGCGCTGGTGCTGGGGCGCAGAAATGAAGACCTTGCGGCAGAGGTCAGGTTGCAGCTCGACAACTGGCAGGTGGCGGTGAGCGCCTCCATCCGGCACGGAATCGCGTCGGGGGAGTTCGAATGTCAAAACCCGGACGCAGTTGCCGCCCATATCCTGAGCCTCATCGACGGGCTCAATGCCCATTCCCTCGTCAACTACGAGGATTCGTCGGGGCTCGGAAACTTCTTGCGGCAGCTCGTGGAGAGCGAGCTTTCCCTGCCGGCAGGCGCGCTGTCTGGTTCATAAATCTATCCGCCGAACCTTCCCGGGAGGGATTGAATGTGGCTGCCCTCGGAGCGCGTTGAGTCGGTGAATTTGATCCATTGCCTCGGGGGGGTGCCCCAGTCGTGCCCGCTTGTGCGACCGGAGATGACGGGCAGCCGGCGATTCCATTCCGGAATGAGAGCAATGTCTTTG
The DNA here is from genome assembly GCF_017876535.1 of Paeniglutamicibacter kerguelensis. Taxonomy (NCBI): domain Bacteria; kingdom Bacillati; phylum Actinomycetota; class Actinomycetes; order Micrococcales; family Micrococcaceae; genus Paeniglutamicibacter; species Paeniglutamicibacter kerguelensis. The sequence continues at coordinate 304,081 of NZ_JAGIOF010000004.1, read as the reverse complement.
GCGTGCGCGGCGCACTCCCAAGTTCGGCAAGCATCCGAAGAATCGGGCCCGTGATTCCGCTGTTCGAGGGGTGCAGTTTAAGTATCCCCGACGGCTTCTGGCGGCCCTGAACGGGCCATTTGAAGACGTCCACATGTTGACAGAGTGACCCGTCCCACATAACGTTGCACATCGTATTGATCGAACGATCAATAAGGTCCGTCTCTCAACGAAGAGGTGCAACATGAATCGGGAATCCGAGGCGTTCGCCCATTCCTCCGCCACGGGCGAAGCCCTTGAAGACACCAACAGGGCCGGCCACATCGAGACCCGGGGGCTGGACTTCATTCCGGGGCCGGAGCGCCTTGGACGCCCGTTCGAGCTGTTCTGGGTCTGGATGGGCGGTAGCGTCAACTACCTGTCGTTTGCCTTTGGCGGTCTGCTGATACTCATCGGCCTTTCGGTGTGGGAAGCCGTCGTCGTCACGATCATCGGGAACCTGTGGTGGATTGCCGTCGGCTGGCTTTCCGTCAGTGGACCGGCCTCCGGAACACCGAGCGTCACCGTCATGCGGGCGATGTTCGGGATCCGAGGCAACAGGGTGTTCGGTGCGGGCCAGGGCTTGGTCATCGGATTGTTTTACGAGGTGATCAACATCGTGGTCGCAACCTTCGCATCGCTGGCGCTACTCGACGTGCTGGGCCTGCCCGTGCCCGCGGGAATCGAGTGGGTCGTGCTTCTGGTTGTTGCGTTCCTTAGCTTCGTGTTGAGCATCTACGGCCACGCCACGATCGTGACGGCCTCGCCGTACTTCTCGGCCGCGCTCGCCGTCGCCTTCGTGGCGCTCGCCGTGTTTGTCATGCAGGCGGCCGATTTCTCCTACGAGCCGACCGAGCTTGCGGCCGCCGAGCGCTGGCCGACGCTCCTCCTGGGCTACGCCATAGTGTCCTCCGGGCCGCTGTCCTGGGGGACCGGCGCCGACTACTCGCGGTACCTTCCGGAAAACGCCTCCAAGCATGGCGTTCTCTGGTGGACCGCGCTTGGCGGCTTCATCCCAACCGTATTCATAAGCCTGATCGGGATTTTCGCGGCGACGGCCATCGATATGACGGACCCCCAGCTGGCCATCGGCCAGATCGTTCCGGGCTGGTTCACCCCGGTTTTCCTCTGCATCGTTGTGGTTGGAAGCATCACCAACAACGCGCTGGTCTCGTATTCCGCTGGCCTGTCGGCGCAAGGGATCGGGGTGCGCGTCCATCGCGTCACCACGGTCATCGTCACCGGCCTCATCGCAACGCTTGCCTCGTTCTGGCTGGCATTCATGTCTCCCGGCTTCCTGGAGACCATGGAGTACGCGCTCGAGCTGACCGTGACGATACTCGGCCCCCTCATTGCGATCTACGCGGTGGACATCCTGCTCCGGCGCAACAACTACAACGGCCTGGCGCTGAACGACGAACGGCGCGGAAGCCCGTTCTGGTACTCGCACGGGGTGTTCTGGCCCGGCGTCTCCGCCCAGGTCATCGGCACCGTGATTGCCATCATGATGTCGAACACCACCCTGTACACGGGTCCCATTGCCGCAGCCATGGGAGGCGCCGACCTTTCCGCAATCCTTGGGCCCGTTATTGGCGGTGCCATCTACGCCTTGCTGTGGTTCACCACGAAACCATTCAAGAACCCCCGACTGCGTCCCGGCGCGGTGCACGACATCCAAATGACGGACGCAACCGCGTCCGCCGACAACACCATGGAGGTAAACCGATGACCTGGCGCATGCCCAGTGAAACCGACCCGCACGAACGCACCTGGATGGCGTTCCCCTGCGAGGGTCCCGCACTCGGCGGAGACGCCGCCAGCCGGGAACTCACCTACGCGACGTGGGCGGCGGTCGCCCACGCCACCGCCGAATTCGAGACGGTCTCGATGCTCGTGGACCCGACCGAAATGGCTCGGGCCCGGCGCATGCTCGGCTCCGAGATCGAGCTGTTCGAAACACCCATCGACGAGTGCTGGATGCGCGACCACGGGCCGACGTTTGTCATCGACGACGACCGCCCGGGCGTGCTCGGCGCGGTGGACTGGGTGTTCAACGGGTGGGGCGCACCGAGCTGGGCCCGCTGGGAGAAATCCGGAAAAAACGCACGCTTCGTGGCCGAGGCGGCCGGCGCGGAACTGGTGAGTTCCATGATGGTCAACGAGGGCGGCGGCATCCACGTCGACGGCGAGGGCACGGTGCTGTTGACCGAGACGGTGCAGCTTGACCCGCGCCGCAATCCCTACGCCGACAAGGAACGCGTCGAAGCCGAGATGGCGCGCACCCTGGGTGCCGCGAAGGCGGTCTGGCTACCGCGCGGACTGACCCGCGACTACGAGGACTACGGGACCAGCGGGCACGTGGACATCGTCGCGACGATCACGGCGCCGGGCAAGCTCCTGCTGCACAGCCAGCTCAATCCCGAACACCCCGACCACCAGGTGACCCGGGACCTGCACGCGCTGCTCTCGGCGGCGACGGATGCCGCGGGCCGCCGCTTCGAGATCACCGAGCTTCCGGCCCCGGAGGTCCTGCGGGACGAGGAAGGCTTCGTGGACTACAGCTACGTCAACCACCTCGTGGTCAACGGCGGCATCATCGCCTGCGGCTTCGGCGAGAAGGAAGCCGACGCCCGCGCCCGCGAGATCCTGGAGGCTGCATACCCGGGCCGCCGCGCAGTGACGGTCGACGCGCGCCCGATCTACGCCGACGGCGGCGGGATCCACTGCATCACCCAACAGCAGCCGAAGGTCACCGCATGAGCCGCTTCGACGTCGTTGAGGCGTCCATCGCCCAGCTCCGTGCCGCCCTCGAATCGGGCGAGGCCACGGCCGTCGAACTCCTGGAGAGCTACCTCGACCGCATCGAGACCTACGATCTCCCCGGCACCGCGACCGCGCTGAATTCCCTGGTGGTCATGAACCCGCGGGCCCGCGCGGACGCCGAGGCCTCGGACGCCCGCCGGGCGAGCGGCCGGGTTCTCGGGCCCTTTGACGGCATTCCCTACACGGCCAAGGACAGCTACCTGGCGCAGGGCCTGACTGGGGCTGCGGGATCGCCCGCGTTTGAGCACCTGGTGGCCCAGCGCGACGCGTTCACCATCGAACGACTGCGGGCCGGCGGGGCCATCCTGATCGGGCTGACCAACATGCCGCCCATGGCCAACGGCGGCATGCAACGAGGGGTCTACGGCCGCGCCGAGAGTCCCTACAACCCCGAATGGCTGACCTCGGCTTTCGGCTCCGGGTCGTCGAACGGCTCGGGCACCGCCACCGCCGCATCATTCGGCGCCTTCGGCCTGGGTGAGGAGACCTGGTCGAGCGGCCGCGCTCCGGCGTCGAACAACGCGCTGTGCGCCTACACGCCCAGCCGCGGCGTGATTTCAACGCGCGGCAACTGGCCGCTGGTGCCGACGATGGACGTCGTCGTTCCGCACACCCGAACCATGGCCGACCTCCTGGAACTGCTGGAACTGATCGTCGTGGATGACGTGGAACCCCGCGGAGACTTCTGGCGTGTCCAGCCCTGGCTCAAGCTGCCCAGAGCATCCGAGCACCGCCCGGAGTCGTACCGGGCGCTGGCCCCGGGACAGGCCGCGGGCATCGAGCTGGAGGGCAAGCGGTTCGGGGTTCCCCGCATGTACATCAACGCCGATGCGGAGGCCGGCGCCGGCAGCGGTCGCGGCATTGGCGGGCCGACCGGACAGCGCATCGATACTCGTGCCTCGGTCATCGAGCTCTGGGAAGCGGCCCGCCGCGACCTGGAGGCCGCCGGCGCCGAGGTTGTGGAGGTCGACTTCCCGATCGTCTCGAACTACGAATCCGACCGTCCCGGCGCCCCGACGATCGGCACCCGCGGACTCGTGAGCCGGGAATTCCTGGACAAGGAACTGGTCGACCTTGCGGCGTGGGCCTGGGAAGACTTCCTGCAGGCAAACAACGATCCGGCGTTCAACACGCTCACGGATGTCGACGGGAACCTGATCTTCCCGGAGCCCGAGGGTGCGCTGCCCGACGCGTACGAGGGGTTCGAGGACAATATCAGCGGCTTCCCGGAACAGGTGCG